>CALWVB010000040.1 GCA_944384895.1 uncultured Clostridia bacterium
TGTATATAAAGGTGTAAAAATTAAAAAATTTAGTCCAATTAAAACTATGTTAAGGATTATAGCGGCAATACTGGTGATAATATTAATAGTTCCAACTACAAATACAGTATCGCCTGTTTTAGCTGAAGAAACACAAAATAATCAGCAAAATGCTAATCAGGAGAATCAGTCTAATACCCAGCAAAACCAGCAGCAATCTCAGCAAGATACTACAGAAGCACCGCCTGTTGATATAAGCGATGCTAAAAGCGTAATATTAATGGAACAATCGACAAGACGCGTTTTATGCGAATCAAATGCTGATGAAAAGAGGGCTCCTGCATCTATAACGAAAATTATGACAATGCTGCTTGTTATGGAAGCTATTGATTCAGGACGTATATCAATGGATGATGTAGTAACAGTAAGCGAACATGCATTTTCATTTGGCGGCTCGACAATATTCTTAAAAGAAGGAGAACAAATGACCGTACATGATTTATTAAAAGGTACGGCAGTTATGAGCGCTAATGATGCAGCGGTAGCATTAGCAGAATATGTAGGCGGAAGCGAACAGGCTTTTGTTGATATGATGAATATGAAAGCTGCAGAATTAGGTATGACTAATACATGTTTTAAAAATAGCCATGGCCTTGATGAAGATGGACATTATACTACAGCAAGAGATATAGCTATAATGTCCGCTGAATTAATGGAGCATGAAAAAATATTTGAGTTTACAGGTATTTGGATGGATTCTTTGCGTGATGGTAAAACTGAACTTGTTAATACAAATAAACTCATACGCTTTTATGAACCTGCAACAGGTCTGAAAACTGGTACTACAAATAAAGCTGGATCATGTATATCAGCAACAGCTGAAAAAAATGGCCTTCATTTAATAGCAGTTGTATTAGGCGCGCCTAATAGTGATAAACGTAATGCAGTAGCTAAAGCTTTACTTGAATATGGTTTTGCAAACTGGCAATTTGCATCGCCTACATTGCCTCCAGAAATATTTAATCCAGTAAAAGTCGTAGGAGGTGTAGAATCAGAAGTCGAGGTTACGGCTAAAACTAAGCCTCAGGTATTAGTTAAAAAAGGAGAGGAATTAAAATTAGAATGCTTTACAGAGATAGCAGAAGACGTTCAGGCTCCGGTAGAATTAGGAGAAGTGGTAGGCACGGTTACCGTAAAACTAGGAGAGGATACTGTCGCAGAAATCCCATTGATAACTACAAAAAGTATTGATAAAATGACATACTCTATAATGTTAGGAAGAGTACTATCTGAATTTTTTTGCGTAAATACACAATAAAATATTTAAATTTCCATGAATTATCATAAAATTCATACACTATACTTGAAAATATTATATATATATTGTAAAATTAATACAGTAAATTAATTAGGTTTTAATACCAAATCGTTGTTTTATAATAAAACAGGTATTTGATTATTAGAATATAAATAATTTACTGAAAAAATATTTAAAAGCTTATCGGAGGTAGAATATGCCAGTAAAATTCGATGGTAGATATTTATCTGAATTTATAAAGCCTTATGAATATGACGCAATGCAAAGTCAAGTTAAGGCAGCGCATGATATGCTCCATAATGGAACAGGTTTAGGAAATGATTTTTTAGGTTGGCTTGATCTTCCTGTTAATTATGATAAAGAAGAATTTTCAAGAATAAAGCTTGCCGCAGATAAAATTCAAAAAAACAGCGATATTTTAGTTGTTATTGGTATTGGTGGCTCATATCTTGGCGCAAGAGCTGCTATAGAATTTTTGCGTTCTCCAAATTATAATTGTTTAAAAAAGGATACTCCTGATATTTATTTTGCTGGAAATAGTATTAGTTCAACAGCATTATCCGAGCTTTTATCAATTTGTGAAGGTAAGGATATTTCAGTAAATATTATATCTAAATCTGGTACTACTACCGAACCAGCTATAGCTTTCCGTGTATTTAAAGAATATCTCGAAAAGAAATACGGTAAAGAAGAAGCTGCTAAAAGAATATATGCTACTACCGATAAAGCGCGCGGAACATTAAAACAATTGGCTGATTCAGAAGGTTATGAAACATTTGTTGTACCTGATGACGTAGGTGGCAGATATTCAGTTTTAACTGCTGTAGGTTTACTGCCTATTGCGGTAGCTGGATGTAATATCGACGCTATGATGGCCGGCGCTGCCGCTGCAAGAGAACAGTATATGGATTTATCATTTGATAAAAACGATTGCTATAAATATGCTGCGGCAAGGAACATATTATACCGTAAAGGTAAATCAATAGAAATGCTGATTGGTTATGAACCGTCATTAACTATGATATGCGAATGGTGGAAACAGCTTTATGGTGAAAGCGAAGGTAAGGATAATAAAGGCTTATTCCCAGCATCAGCTGTTTTTTCAACCGATCTTCATTCTATGGGACAATATATTCAGGATGGCGTAAGAGAATTATTTGAAACAGTTATTCAAATAGAAAAAGCAAAATATGAAATTTATATTGATGAAACTGAAGATAATGCAGACGGCCTTAATTTCCTGGCAGGCAAACCAATGTCTTATGTAAACCGTAAGGCTTTTGAAGGTACTATATTAGCTCATTCTGACGGCTTGGTTCCTAATATTGTATTGGAAATACCGGAAGTATCTGAATATGAATATGGTTATTTGACATATTTCTTTGAAAAAGCCTGCGCTATATCAGGATATCTTTTAGGGGTTAATCCATTCAATCAACCTGGTGTTGAAAGCTATAAACGCAATATGTTTGCTTTATTAGGTAAACCTGGATATGAAGACGAACGTGCTAATCTTGAAAAAAGATTAGGTAGATAAAATTTGCAAATATTTTTATGTTTCGCCCAAAGTAATGCAAAATTTATTGTATATTGGAGGAAATTAAAATGATAAAGTTAATTGTAGGCAACAAAGGTTCCGGAAAAACTAAAGTGCTTCTTAATATGTGTAAGGAAGCGTGCGATGTTTCAAAAGGAAATGTTGTCTTTATTGAAAAGGGTAATAAATTAATTTATGATGTTGATCGTCGTGCAAGGCTTATTGATATTGAAGATTATGCTATAAAAGGCTTTGATGCATTTTATGGTTTTGTAGCAGGTATTTGTGCAGGTAATTATGATGTAACTGATATATGTATAGACTCCACGCTTAAAATCGGCGGACGTGATTATGAAGAGTTGGGTAAATTCCTTGATAAAATAGGTAAACTTGCAGATTTCACAAATACGCATATTGTATTTACAGTATCATGTGGCATGAGTGAACTTCCAAAAGATATTAAAGCAGAATTTGTAGCTCATTAATAATTTTATAGGTTTATTTAGCTTATATTGTATATCTTTATAAGGAAAATAATCGTATTGCTATTGACAAATGGTCAGGCAATCTTTATAATATTATGCGTGACGTTTGAGGTGGCATTATGATTCTTGATTTAAAGTTATTATTTGCCGGTGGAGAACCTATAAAAATTGATTATACTTTTACACCTGAAAGCGGTATAATTGATGGTTGTTCTCCAGTAAAAGTAACCGGAATTTTAAAAAGCATTTCTTCTGTAATATATATGGAGCTAAATGCATCGTTTATATTAACAAAAGAATGCGACAGGTGTTTAACTATATTTGAACGTAAATATGATATACCTGTAAAGCATATAGTAGTAAACTCTGTTAACAATGAAGATAATGATGAATTCATTGTGGTTGAAGATATGACATTAGACCTTGATGAATTGATTATGTCTGATATACAGCTTACCCTGCCAATGAAGCACCTCTGTAAAGAAGATTGCCGCGGTTTATGTTCAACATGCGGTAAAAATCTCAATACGGGTGATTGCAATTGCACCACAAGCAGGGTTGATCCTCGGCTTGAGGCGCTGCGTAGTTTAATCGAATAGTTTAAATATATAAGGAGGTGCTGAACATGGCGGTACCAAAGAGAAAGACTTCTAAAGCAAGAAGAGATAAAAGACGCAATAACGTATGGAAACTTGCTACACCTAATCTTGTGAAATGTTCACAGTGTGGTGAATTAAAACTGGCTCACAGAATGTGCAAAAACTGCGGTTATTATAATGGCCGCGAAGTTGTTAAAATGGAAGCATAATTTGTTTTCATAAACACTAAATTTTAGAGGAGGAGCAATCCTTCTCTATTTTTTTAGCAGGGATGTTTATAATAAAGAGTGAGACTTAAAAATAATAGATTTTTATGGTAATATCATTGGTAACGTAGTAGAGGGGTGCCCGCGGAGCGCATCGAAGATGCGCTCCCTGCAAATGCATTCTTATGAAATTCTGATAAAAGGATAGAATGTTATTACTTTAAAATGACAGCATTTGCAGGGGCGAGCCGAAGGCCGCCCGCGGGCACCCCACTCAGCTTTATAAGTTCCGGATTTGTTAGTTATTAAAGCTCACTAGATATTTTTAGTTTAATGAATATGGATAAAATTACTTTTAAGAGAAAGATATACTTTTATTTTTATAGAGTCTTTTTTATAATAACGATTTAATTAAAATTGAATTGTTAATAAGAGAGGGGTTGATTTAAAAATTGGCTGTAAATATAACTGGAGTAATTAAAAAAAGTTATGCTTATAATGCAGGTATAAAGTCAGGAGAACAGCTTCTTTCTATTAATGGCAATGATATAATGGATGTTCTTGATTACAGGTTTTATATATTAGAACATAAATTAAATCTTATTATTCTTGATGAAAATAATAATAAACGTGAAGTTATTATAAATAAAGGCCAGTATGACGATTTAGGCTTGGAATTTGAAACATATTTAATGGATAAACAACACAGTTGCAGAAATAAGTGTATATTCTGTTTTATTGACCAATTGCCTAAAGGTATGCGCGAATCATTATATTTTAAAGATGATGATTCAAGATTATCTTTTTTATTTGGTAATTATATAACGCTTACAAATTTAACTGAACACGAGATATCTCGTATTATAAAAATGCATATCAGCCCTATAAATATATCGATTCATACGACAAATCCTGAGCTAAGATGCAAAATGATGCACAATCGTTTTGCAGGTCAAGCACTTCAAGCGTTAGAGCGTTTTGCTAAAGCAAA
Source organism: uncultured Clostridia bacterium (assembly GCA_944384895.1). Lineage (GTDB taxonomy): Bacteria > Bacillota > Clostridia > Oscillospirales > Acutalibacteraceae > RGIG7067. Next base: position 5,116 of record CALWVB010000040.1, read on the forward strand.
TATAAAAATAAATTGTCAATTAGTTCTTTGTCCAGGAATAAACGACGGACAGGAGCTCATTAGAACTTTATCAGATTTAGAAAAACTTATGCCGGCGGTTGAATCTATTGCTATGGTACCAGTTGGACTTACAAAATACCGTGATGGGCTTTATCCATTGAAAAAATATGATAAAAAAAGTGCTAGTGATGTAATAGATATAGCAGAAAGCTTTGGTAATAGGTTTATAGAAAAATATGGTTCGAGGATAGTCTGTCCAGCGGATGAATTCTATATAATAGCTGAGCGGCAAATGCCGGATACAGAATTTTACGGAGATTTTGCTCAGCTTGAAAACGGAGTAGGACTGGTAACGCTGCTTACAAGCCAGTTTAAAGATGCTCTTGCAGATAGTGATGAAAAAATAAAGGATAGGGATATAACAATAGCGACAGGAATATCAGCTTATCCGTTTATACAAAAATTAGTTGACGAAGCTAAAGTAAAGTGGCATAATTTAAATTGTAAAGTTATACCAATAATAAATGACTTTTTTGGGCATGATATTGTCGTAGCCGGTCTTATTACTGGTACAGATTTAATAAATCAATTAAAAGATAAAGATTTAGGAACTCAGCTTTTAATACCTTCCGTTATGCTACGGCAGGAAAGAGATATGTTTCTTGATAATATAACGTTAGAGCAATTAAGTAATGAACTTAATATAGACATACGTGTTGTAGATAATGATGGATATGAATTATTAGATGCTATAATAGGCGTATAATAAATTTAGATTTTTGTATTCTATAGTTTGCACAACAAAGAGACTTTTGGTTATGCTCAAAAGAGTAAAAAACTTTAATGATCAAATGTTAAATAAAACAAGCTGAAACAGGAAAATTTCGATTATCAATTCGGTCTCATTATTAATTATAATCAATTTTTGTATGGTCTAAAAAGTGATTTGAACGGCAAAATATTAAATATTCTTTAAAAAAGCTCAATAGGAATATACTCCCATATAATTAGTTTAATTCCCAGGCTTGCTGGGAGTATACCAATAAAATAAGATTATCCTAAAAAAGGATGTTAAAAATAAAATTGGAGGCAATTATGGCTAAACCGCTTGTAGCGATTGTTGGACGTCCTAATGTTGGCAAATCAACATTATTTAATAAATTAATAGGTTCACGTTTATCTATTGTTGAAGATACACCGGGTGTAACACGCGACAGGATATATGGCGATTGTGAATGGCGTAACCGTAAATTTTCTGTAGTAGATACTGGCGGTATTGAACCTGCATCAAATGATATTATATTATCACAAATGAGACGTCAAGCTGAACTTGCGATAGAAAAAGCTGATGTAATAATACTTGTTACAGATATTCGTTCAGGTGTAGTATCAACTGATGAAGAAGTAGCGCAAATGCTGCAAAAAAGCGGTAAACCTATAATTTTATGCGTTAATAAATGTGATACAATTGGCCAGCTTCCGGCTGATTTTTATGAATTTTATAATCTTGGTTTAGGCGATCCTATAGCAGTTTCTTCTGTTCATGGCCATGGTACAGGAGATTTATTAGACGCTGTATTTGAATATCTGCCTGAAGAACAGGAAGAAGAGGAAGATTCTGATACAATTAAAGTTGCTGTTATAGGTAAACCGAACGTTGGTAAATCTTCGCTTATTAATAAAATTTCCGGTGAAGAACGAAGTATAGTTTCAGACATTGCAGGAACTACAAGGGATGCGGTTGACTCTTTAGTAGAAAATGAAGCCGGTAAATTCTTATTTATTGATACAGCTGGTTTAAGACGCAAGAGCCGTGTTGATGATGCTA
>CALWVB010000041.1 GCA_944384895.1 uncultured Clostridia bacterium
ATTATAGAAATCATGGAGCTGCAATTGGAAGGTAAAAAGAAAATGTCAGCACAGCAGTTCCTTTTGGGACATCCTATAAATGAACCTCAAAAATTACAATAACTAATAAAAGGAGATATAATCAATGTTGCCACTATATTTTGGAGGCATGGGAATGTATTATGGTTGGGCTACAACCAGTAGTATAATAATAATGGTTGTGTCATTAATAATCACAATAATCGCACAAATTAATGTTAAAACTACTTTTGCAAAATACAGTAAGATAAAATCACACCGCGGTATGACTGGACGTGATGCTGCTGAACAGATATTAAGATATAATGGATGCTCATATGTTAGATTAGAAAGTATTCAGGGAAATTTAACCGATCATTATGATCCTAGAAGCGAAGTTATTAGACTATCATCTTCAACAGAAAATATAGATTCAATTGCTGCTATAGGTGTAGCTGCACATGAAGCCGGCCATGCAGTGCAATATAAAGAAGGTTATTTTCCAATAAAAATGCGTTCAGCTTTAATACCGATATGTAATATAGGCAGCCAATTTTCATGGATAGCGGTTATATTAGGTGTTGCTTTTAGCTGGCCTGTATTGGCATATGTAGGCGTACTATTATTTGCATTTGCAGTTATATTTCAGCTTATAACATTACCAGTTGAATTTAATGCAAGCAGTAGGGCTATAAAAGCGCTTGACGAATCAAATATATTAACAAATGAAGAAATAAAAGGAGCTAAAAAAGTATTAACAGCAGCAGCTTTGACATATGTTGCTGCATTAGCAACATCTATTTTGCAGCTTATACGTTTGTTATTAATTGCAAGAAGAAGTAATAATTAAAAACCATGTTCTTAAAAAATAAAAGGGATATGATGAAAAATGAATAATATCCGTATGATTGCATTAGAATGTCTTAATAGAATTTTTTATGAAGAAGCATATTCCAATCTTATATTGGATGCAGCTATTAAAAATAACCATTTAGATGGACGTGATTCTTCTTTTTTATCGTATATTGTATTAGGTGTAATAGAAAGACGAGTTACGTTAGATTATTTAATTGAACAATATTCTAATATAGCGTTTAATAGGATATCAAATCAAATACTGAATATTTTGCGTATGGGACTTTATCAAATATTTTTTATGGATAAAGTCCCTGATAGTGCTGCTGTTAATGAATCTGTTAATTTGTCTAAATCATGTACAAATGAACAATCCAGTAAATTTGTTAATGCTATATTGCGTTCATCTATAAGACAAGGCAAAATTATTTATCCAAATGAAAATAGAAGTTTTGTAGAATATTTATCAGTAAAATATTCTTGTCCAACCTGGCTTGTATCAAAATGGATAAAAGCATACGGAAAAGAAAATATCCAGAAAATTTTATCAAGTTTTTTAAATGGCAAACCTACTTATATTAGAGTTAATTTTTATAAAACAAATACAGACGAGCTATTGGATATTTTAAATAATAATGGCATAACAGCAAAAAAGACACCTATAAACGGATGTCTTATAACTGAAAAAATCAATAATATTGAAAATTTAGATGCATATAAAAATGGATTATTTTATATACAGGATATAACTTCGCAAATATGTGCACAAGCCATTAAAGCTAAACCAGAACAAATCATCGCAGATGTTTGCGCAGCACCGGGAGGAAAAAGTTTTACTATATCGCAGTATATGAACAATACCGGTCAAATTTATTCTTTTGATATACATGAACACCGTGTCCAACTAATAAAGCAAGGAGCACAAAGACTTGGCATATCTAATATGGAAATTAGATGCAATGATGCGTTACTGATACCTGATACTATAAAAGTAGACAGTCTTTTATGTGATGTTCCATGTTCAGGTTTAGGAGTAATTGGAAGAAAGCCGGAAATAAAATATAAAGACCCTGATTCATTTAAAGAATTACCTAAACTTCAATATGATATATTGAAAAGATCTTCATGCATATTAAAACCAGGCGGGCGCCTTATTTATTCTACATGTACATTAAATAAAGCCGAAAATGAAAAGGTAATAGAACGTTTTCTGTGTGAGAATACAGACTTTGAATTATCCAAAATAGGTATTAAGGCAGATAATATTGATTTATGTGATATGCAATTAAAAGAAGCTATAAATAATATAGGCAATGAAAGCATGACAACTATATTACCGCATATTTTGAATTCAGATGGATTTTTTATAGCTGTTATGGAAAGAAAAAAATAAAATTATAAATAAGTTCATAAAATGAGGTGGGTCATTGTCAAAGATAGATATAAAGTCTATGACGCTTGAAGAAATAAAAAATGAAGTTATAAAATTACAACTGCCGGCATATAGAGCAAAGCAAATTTATTCATGGCTTCAGCATAAAGGTGTTACTGATTTTGAACATATGACCAATCTTTCAAATGACTTAAGGCAAAAATTAAATGAAAAATTCTTTATTTCTAATACAAATATTGAAAAAAGACTTGCTTCAAACATAGATAATACTGTAAAATATCTTTATGTGCTTAATGATGGAAAATATATTGAATCAGTTTTAATGCAATATCATCATGGTTACAGTATGTGCATATCAACACAGGCTGGCTGTAAAATGAACTGTTCATTTTGCGCAACAGGAAAAGGCGGATTTGAACGAAATTTATTGCCATCAGAAATGTTGTCTCAGATTCAGACTGCACAAATTGATAACAACATTAGAATTTCCAATGTTGTTTTAATGGGTATGGGCGAACCGCTTGATAATTATGATAATGTTCTAAGGTTTTTAAAACTTGTTTCCTCTGAAGATGGTATGAATATTGGTATGAGGCATATTTCATTATCAACCTGCGGTATAGTTGATAAGATTTATGATTTAATGCAGGAAAAATTACAGCTGACGTTATCTATATCGCTTCATGCGCCTAATGATGAAATACGTAATAAACTTATGCCTATAAATAAAAAATGGGGTATAAACTCATTATTAAAGGCATGCAAAGAATATATTGAACATACGGGACGGCGTATTTCGTTTGAATATGCCATGATTAATGGAGTGAATGACAGTATACAATGTGCAAATGAATTGGCTTCGCGGCTTCATGGTATGATTTGTCATGTAAATTTAATACCCGTAAACAGTATAGAAAATGGGCAATATCAAAAAAGTTCTAAGGAACATTTATATAAATTTATAGAAATACTCGAAAAAAATGGAATTACAGCAACGATCAGAAGAACTTTAGGTTCTGATATAGCCGCATCATGCGGACAATTAAAAGGTAAACATACTAAGGAGGTGCACAATTGAAGCTATACGGCGAAACGGATATAGGACGGATGAGAAAAAATAATCAAGATTCATTTATTACCGGACAAATATCCGATAACGTTGTTTGGGCAGCAGTTTGTGACGGAATGGGCGGGGCAGTAGGCGGAGATGTCGCCAGTTCTACAGCTTGTAATATGATATCTCAAATGCTCCCGGAAATGTATAAGGATAGTATGAATGACAGTGCAATAAAAAATATGCTTGTATCTTTAGTATTGGCTGCAAATGCTAAGATATATGAGTTATCTATTGCCGACAGGTCGCTTTCAGGTATGGGTACGACTATAGTTTTATGTTTAATAGTTAATAATACTGCTCATATTGTCCATGCGGGTGACAGCCGTGCTTATTATATTAAAGAAAATGAATGTATACGTATAACAAAAGACCATTCAGTTGTACAAGAAATGATTGATAATGGAAAAATAGATGAGCAACAAGCGGCAACGCATCCTAATAGAAATCTTATAACAAGGGCTTTAGGTGTTGACCAGTCGTTATTAGTAGATTATTGCCAGCAGGAAATAGAAAAAGATACAATAATAATGCTATGTACAGATGGACTTACTAATTATCTTGATAAAAAAGACATTGTAAAATTTATATTAGGTGATTCAATAGAACAAGCTGTAAAAAATATGATAGCATGCGCAAATGAACGCGGTGGTTCGGATAATATTACAATTGTTTTATTAGAAAATTAAAATACGTAAATATTCTATTATTATCTTAAATTTTATGATTACCACCTGTCAACAAATAACCGGCGGCTGGACAGGAATGGCTTCAGATATTTTACGCTGTCGGGGAATGGAGTTATTATCTATGGATAAATATGTCGGTAAAAGATTGGACGGCAGATATGAAATTATGGGTATTATAGGCGTAGGCGGTATGGCTGTTGTTTATAAAGCCCGTGATATTATTGATGATAGAATAGTAGCCGTTAAAATTTTAAAAGATGAATTCCATAATAATGAGGAATTCCGCCGCCGTTTTAAAAATGAATGTAAGGCGATTGCGGTTTTATCCCATCCTAATATTGTTAAAATATATGACGTAAGCTTTGGCGACCGTTTAGAATATATCGTTATGGAATATATTGAAGGTATTACATTAAAAGATTATATAAAGCAACAAGGTCAAGTAAAGTGGAGTGAAGTTGTTCATTTTACTTTGCAAATTTTGCGCGCTTTGCAGCATGCGCATGATAAAGGTATTATTCATAGAGATATAAAATCACAAAATATAATGCTATTACAAAATGGTACTATTAAAGTCACTGATTTTGGTATAGCACGTTTTAACCGTCTTGAACCGCATGAAGATAATAACGGAAAAACCATAGGTTCTGTGCATTATATCAGTCCTGAACAGGCAAGGGGAGATATGGTAGACGAACGTTCTGATATATATTCCACTGGTATTATTATGTATGAAATGCTTACCGGGCGTTTACCATTTGATGGCAGTAATGCAGTATCAGTCGCTATAAAACAGCTTGAATCAGAGCCTCCTGCACCTAGGCAGATTAATCCTTCAATACCGGAAGGATTAGAAGAAATAACTTTAAAGGCTATGAAAAAGGATGTTTCACAGCGTTATCAGTCGGCAGCTGAAATGATTGCTGATATAGAAAAATTTAAAAATAATCCAAGTATACGTTTTGAATATAAGTATTTTGTTGATGAAACGCCAACAAAATTTGTACAGACAGTTACACCGCCTGTACCTAGAAAATCAATTGATGATAAACAGTTAGATAAAAAAAGCAAAAAAGCAAAAACTAAATATGTTTATTACGATGATGATGAATTTGATGAACCAAAGCGTAAATCATTTTTACCACTTCTTGCAGGAGTAATTGCAGCATTTTTAATATTTGGTACTGTATGCGTTGTTTTTATTGATGAATTAACAGGTATATTTACACAAACTTCTAATACTATAGATGTACCAAAGCTTGTAGGTATGGATTTAAAAGAAGCAAATGATACCTATCGTGATGTATTAGTTATAAATGTTATTAATCAGCAATACAGCTCTGAATATGCAGAAGGTGTAATAATTGAACAGAGCCGTTCTGAAGGCCAGAAGGTTCCAAAATTATCTACTATTGATGTTGTAACAAGTAAAGGCTCCAAAGGTGGTCAAAATGTTCCTGACGTCTATGGTTTATCAAAAAGCGAAGCTAAAAAAGCTATAGAAGACGCAGGTTTTGAATATCAGGAAATAACAATGGGGGATAATGATACCCCTGAAGATTGTGTTATAAAAACTGATCCTGAAAGAAATATGTCTTTAGAGCCTGGCCAAAGAGTATTAGTATATATAAGCAGTGGGCCGGTTAATAGTCCTGTTAAAGTTCCTCCGGTAATTGGGTTAAGTGAACAGGATGCAAAGACACTTTTAGAGCAAAGCGGCCTTAAATATGGAACTCCATTAAAAAAGGATAGTAATAAACCTGCCGGAGAAGTAATCGAATGTG
>CALWVB010000042.1 GCA_944384895.1 uncultured Clostridia bacterium
AAATCTTGCAATATACAAATGTTATAATGTTGTTATAACATTATTTAAATAAACTGGCATATTTGAAGGATTATATTATTATAATTTCAAAAAATGGCTAAATCTGTACTTTTAAAGTACAATTTAATATTTTTATGGATTATATTATATATCATTCCTGCGAAAAATCTTAGAAAAAGCTATATTATTCTAAATAATGTAATATATAAAAAATAAAAGTAAAAATATGCAATATAATATTAAAGAAAACATTTAAGGTTACGATACCGCAAAAAGGGGGGCGCCTGCGTGCAACCATATGAAATATGGTTGCCAAATGCAAAATAATTTGTTAAATAAAGATGATGAGTATTTAAGATAATACTAGTTTCTCTTACTAACTCAGGCTGAATATTTAAGAAATTATTTTGCGTAAAGCGCATCCAAAGGATGCGCTGCGCAGGCGCCCCCTATAAGCGATACTTTTACATTTTCTGTTGCTTTTTATTTTAGTTTTATTATTTATTCTTTTGTTCTGAGTGATTTAAATTATCTTAGAAAATGAAATTATATATATAAAAAAGTATTCCCGTATAGCCTAAGCTATACGGGAATACACTTTTTACAGGAATTATATTAATAAAACAAATTAGATTTTATCAAATTAAAGCGCCTGTATTATTTAATGATAGAAACTTTGAAGGAGGATGATGCACTATCAACCCATTGTCCATCAGCGCCAGCTGGGACAACGCTCATTGTACGGATACCTTTTGAACCGATGTTCATTGTGTATACCCATGTTACAGTGCCGTCGCCATTATCAGTTCTGCTCTTAAGGAGTTTACCCATATCTGAACCATATTCGTTACGGATAGCAAGTTTAGAAACGCCGTCATTTGTTACGATTTCAACGTCAAAGTTCTGGCTTGCCATAACTACTCTGCTGGAAGCCTGGGCAGAAATGATTTCTGGAGTTGCTTCAGGTTCTGTTTCATAGAGATTATCAATTTTTACATTAAGGGTTCCATAAACGTCGAAGCCATTACCTTCATCAACAGAAACAGTGATAACACGATCGCCTTTAGATCCGATAGCTGTATTGATAATCCATGTTACAGTGCCGTCGCCATTGTCGATAAAGTCTTCAATGCTGAGGCCCATATCTTTACCATATTCATTTGTGAATGCTACGTTGTAAACGCTAGCAGGTGTTGTAACTTCTACAGTAAAGATTTCATTTGGATTGTATGCTGGTTTTTCAGTTGTGATGAATTCAACATCTTCAACATCTGTTACGTCGCTGAGTGTTACATTGAAGTATACAGAATGACGTTCAGAAATGAATTCCCAGAAAGGTTTGAGTTGAACATCTTGGTCAGCGATTTCGAAGTGGAGAGTTGAAGGATCGCCAGTGATAGATTTGCTGAGATCTTCAGAATTCAATGTGATTTCATGGAGAGCTGGGAGAGAATCTTCTTCAACGCCAGCGAGAAGGATTGGGCCATAGAAGATAGATGCATCATTTGGAGCATCCATCATGCCTCTGAGATAGAAATCAAATGGAATTTGAACTTCGATTACATCGCCGTCGTTCCATGTTGTACCTGCTGATACATATGAACCTGGAACTGCATCGATATCTACTACTTCACCGTTTACTTTGAGTGTAAAGCCGTTGTTTGCCCAAGCTGGTACACGAAGCTGTACGTCAAAGTTGCCGGATCCGTTGATTGTGATCTTGGATGTATCTTCATACGGGAAGTTTGTTTCCTGTGTGATTGTTGCATCTTGTTCATCCCAGTAAAGTGTGGATGGTGCATAGAGGTTTACATAAAGAGCGTTGTCGTCAACTGAACGGAAGTAGATTGTATCCTGGAGTTTTGTATTTGTTTCAATAGCTGTACCGTTGCAGCATGTGAAGCCGTTGAGGCCTTCATTACCAAAGCTCTTTCTTGAACCGCCATCGAGTGGGATGTGGTATGTGTTACCGCAGTTTTCGTCTACAGATGCTGCGATCTGATTGTACCATGCTCTTTCATAGTAATCAATGTATTTTGCATCGCCTGTGAACATGAATAACTGACGGCTGAGTTTTAACATGTTGTATGTTGCGCATGTTTCGCACATATTAGCTGTGGAGTCATGTAATGTTGTGCTTAAGATATTTGGCTGCTGTACGAAGCATTCAGCATTGGATTCGTTACCAGCAACGCCGCCGATATTGTAGTTATAAGAATTTATAACGATATCCCAGAAGTTGTCAGCTACTTCATAATATTTATAGTCGCCGCTTACTTCATAAATCTTAAGAGCGCCGATGATCTGTGGTGTATGCTGGTTAGCATGACGTCCACGGATTGTATCAACATTGTTTGCAAGACCGTTTACATAGTCACTTACATAGTTAACATCGAGTGGGCCAAAGAAGAATGCATTGTTGTCAAACATCTTTGCACAATCAAGATATTCTTCGTTACCTGTGATTTCATAAAGAGTTGCCATTGTTTCGTTCATTCCGCCGTATTCACCAGCAATGTATGTGTTCCATACGCGGTTGAGCTGTTCCTGTGTACATGCATTAAGACGTGCAGCAACCCAAGAACCCATGCCTTCTGCGATTTCAAGTGCTTTTTCATTGCCAGCTACCTGGTAGCAGCTAACGAGACCAGCAAGAATCTTATGAAGTGTGTAGTATGGTGCCCAGATATTGTCATCGCCTGTTGAATATGCAGCATATTTTTCGAGCATAATGAACTGATCTGGTGGGTATGCGCTGATGTAGCCTTCGCCCCATACTTCATAGTCTGTACGACGGCCGTCGCCGCTGATGTTGGATGCATATCCATCGATATTCTTTGCAGGTGGATTTTCTTGTGGTGGAACCTGTGTTGGATCACCTTGTGAAAGTTTGGATAATCTGTAAAGTTCGTCGATCATGTAAGTCATTGTTTCGCCGACTTTATTATGCATTGTCTGATCTTCATCATGCATTGTATCCATGTATGCTTGTGATAATGCTGAGAGATAGTGGCCTGTTGCATGTCCACGAAGTTTTGTTGTAGCATTGTCCCATCCGCCAAGAGGTGTTCCTTTAGGGTTATCTTCGCCGAATGTATAACGGAACATGTAAAGCATGCTGTCTGCTGATGCTCTGTTTACAAGACCGTCGATAAAGTTTTCTTGATTTCTCTTGAATACAGGTGTTTCGCCATTTGCATAGTTATCAAATGTTACATTGCCGAGGTTGAAGTCTTTGAGTTGTTTTACTGGTAAATCAGTAACTTCTTCTTTTTCTACTACTGTTACTGTTGCCATAACTTCAAATCTTCTGCCGTCAACTGTTGGAACATAACCTTTAACTCTGATTACATCGCCTACATTTGTGAAAGCTTCAGCTGTTGTAGGTGGATTTTCAGAATATACATCTGTGCCTTCGCCAGTTTCGTAACCATACCAGTTTACACGAACTTGGTCGCCTTCGGTTTCGTTGCCGTTACCGTCAACATAATTACCGTCTATGTAGTATGGAAGTTCTGGGAGGTAACCAGCTTGAGTTGTCCATTCAATATTATCAACGCCAACGAGTTTGTTGATATTGCTGTTCTTAGGAACAGTAACAACGAATGAACGGGAAGCTGATTCTTCACCAACAGCTGCTGTAGCTGTGAGAATTACTGTTACATAATCTTCAGCGCTGTCAGCGATTGGACGTGTTACAACGCCTGTAGCTGGATCGATAACATCTTCATTAGAAGAAGTCCAGGAGATTGTTGTAAAGCCAGATCTGCCTTCAGTTGGGAGATCGATATCAGTAATACGATTCATAAGATCGCCGAGATCTATAGCATATGCATCCTGTAAGCAATAGTCAGCATCGCTGAGAACACGGATAACTGTGAAATCGAATTCTTTTGTATCTGTGTAGATATCATCTTCATTTGTGCCATAGGAAACTGTAGCGATAAGTTTACCTGTAGCATTTGGCTGATCGTTAGCTGGACGATTAACTGTACCGTCAGCTGCGAGAGCAGCTTCATTTGTGGATTCCCATGTGATTGTTGAACCAAGTTCGCCTTCAGTTGGGAGATCGATATCATGCTCTACTGCGGAGAGATCGCCGAGAACAAGAGTTTCTAAATCGGATTTAACAACCTGTTCTGGAGAAAGAGCACGAGGAATTACTGTTTCAAATGTTTTTGTTGTTGTTTCATTACCGCTTGTTATTGTAGCAGTAAGAACAACTGTTACTGTTGCAGCATCGCTTGTGTAATCTGGACGTGTGATAACGCCTGTAGTTGGATCAACAACAGCTTCATTGGAAGATTCCCATGTTATTGTAGAACCGCAGAGGCCTGCTTCTGGGAGATCGAAATCTTCTGTACGAGGATTTCTGGTGCTTCCGAGATCGCCAAGGCTGAGTGCATTAGAGTCATATTGAATCTTTTCAGCATCGCCAAGAACGCTTGTCATGATTCCCTGAACATCAGTAGCTTCTTTAACTGAATCGTATACACGGAAGTCAAAGATTTTACCATCGAATGTAGATTCACTGCCTTGTGCTTTACCAATGTAGAAATTGTTTTCGCCGTCTTCACCACGGATATCCATAAAGGAAACTGGGATATCAGTTGTTTTAGCAGTTTGAACACCATCGAGGTATGTTGTTAATGTATCGTTGACAGAGTCAAGAACGATAGCAACATGATGCCATCCGCCTACAACAACAGCTGTGCCATAATGAGCCATATAAGTCTGGCCGCCATTATTTATAACAGCGCGTGTACCAAATCTACTTACGCCGATGTTGTGAATAGCTGGGCAAAAATAGAAACTGTTAGCACTTTCTGTACCAAAGTCGAAAAGACGAGCAAAAGGTACCTGTGCATCAACGTTGATCCATGCAGATATTGTCATGCTTTCAACGTCGCCGGAAGAACCGCCAAATGCACGGCCTGGAATTACTAAATAGTTTCCATCTTCATCTTTACCGCCGGCTAAATCCAATACTGTGCCGAATTGTTCATCTTCTACGAATGTAACGCCTTCTCCGCCGCCGCTTGTTGCGTGCAGGAGATCCCTTTGTGTGTCATCAAGTGTGCCATTAAACCAATAATGTGCACGAAGATTGATGTCTTCTCCAATGTCCGGTACGTCAGCTCCGGTAGGGATAACCAGGAGTCCGACTAACATTAATACGGACAGTGCCAAGGAAATGATTTTCTTTGACATAGCTTTGTTTTTCCTCCTTCAAAATTGATAGAAAAATAATGGGGTTTTTGCTGAACATATTATATCACTTTATCGTACAAAATCCAACAAAATTCATGGAATATATTACGAATTTTGTTGAAAATTTTACAACAAACAGGAAGGGATATTTCACCAAGAAAAAAATGGACTTTTTTTGGATAAATTAACTTAACTTAGGACAAATTTACATTTTTTGGGTTTTTATTACTTTTTTATTCTGCTTTTAAAGGAAATATTGTTAATAAAGTAAAAAAATTATTATTTTTATTAAATAAAGCTGTAAATATATATGTTGTAAAAAATAATATCTCCAGTATACGAGAAAATTCGTATACTGGAGATAAATAAAGAGGAACAGACGTATATTTTAAAAACTTATTTTTTAGAGTTATTTAAATAATATCATAATCTTTTTTATAACTTATAATAAATAAGTTTTATTAATAATAATTAATATAAAGGCAGCGGTTTTGATATGGCGGAAAATTATAAATTGATATAACAAATATTAATAAATAGCAATATAAGGGATGAACATATATTTCATCTATAAATACATTTAGATAACACAAGAAAAAAGGAAATATTTGCGCATGTTATTATGGGAATATTCTTTGTATTAATTAGCGGGTTTTTTACCCGCATATTATATTATGTTAAAAAGTAATATTTGGTGTTAATAATATTAGATAAAAATAAGGTATGGCATTTAGTATATTTGCCATACCTTTTGCTATATAAATCTAAACTAAATCATATTAAGTAACAAGCAATAAAAATAGACATATATAATTAAAACATTTGAGGTTACGATACCTTAAAAGGGGGGGCGCCTGCGCGCAGCCATATATTTATATGGCTGCTTTATGCAAAATAATATGTCACAAAAATACTGCTGAAAAAATAATACCTTTGTTTCTTATTTCAAACTTTACCTAATGTATCAGCTATTATTTTGCATCCCAGCGCATCAAAAGATGCGCTACGCAGGCGCCCCCCTTTTTTAGCAACGGTATTTACCTTTATATTGTTTTTATAAAGATGAATTTATTAATATAGCTTTTTGTGATTGGAGTTATTTGAATAACATTTGTATATTTTATATTATATTAAACCAAATAGTCGTACTGTATTAGCAACAATAAAGCATATGAGTAAACCAGTTATAGTAGGTACTAAAAATGATACTGCCGTCCATTTCCATGAACCGGTTTCTTTTTTTATAGTAATTAATGAAGTAGAACAAGGCCAATGCATAAGAGAAAAAAGCATAGTACATACTGCAGTTAACCAGGTCCAGCCATTATTAATAAGTAAATCTTTCAGCTGTAATAAATTATCAAAATCAGTTATAGTACCTGACGCCATATATGTCATTATAATGATAGGGATAACAATTTCATTAGCTGGAAAACCCAATATAAAAGCCATTAATATAACGCCGTCCAAACCAAACAGATTGGCAAAGGGATCTAAAAAATTTGAACAATGAGCTAATAAGGTCATATCGCCTATTGTAACATTTGCCATTACCCAAATTATCAAACCTGCCGGAGCTGCTATACAAACAGCACGGCCTAATACAAATAATGTACGGTCGAGTACTGAACGAACAATAACTTTACCTATTTGAGGACGGCGATAAGGTGGTAATTCAAGTGTAAATGAAGACGGGATACCCTTTAATATTGTTTTTGATAAAAGCCGAGATATAAGAAAGGTCATTAAAACGCCTAATACAATAACAGCGGTTAATATTATTGTCGATAATACTGATTGTGAAAAAGCTCCTGATACACCGACAAAAAACATAGTAATAATAGCGATAAGAGTAGGAAACCGGCCGTTACATGGCACAAAATTATTAGTAATAATAGCAATAAGCCGTTCTCTAGGTGAATCAATAATCCTGCACCCGGTTATACCAACAGCATTACAGCCAAATCCCATACACATAGTAAGCGCTTGTTTGCCGCATGCACAGCATTTTTTAAATTGTTTATCAAGATTAAAAGCAATCCGGGGAAGATAACCTAAATCTTCAAGTAAAGTAAATAAAGGAAAAAATATCGCCATAGGAGGCAGCATAACAGAAACTACCCAGGCAAGTACTCTGTATATGCCTAAAACCAGCACGCCATGCAGCCATTCAGGTGCGTTTATATAATGGAAAAAGTCAGTAAGCCGGTCTTGTATCCAGAAAAGCCCATCAGATAATAATTGTGATGGATAATTGGCTGCACTGATAGTTATCCAGAAAATAAACGCTAATAAAAGCAGCATAATAGGAATACCAGTCCATTTGCCGGTAAGTATACGGTCAATTTTTAATTGCCGTTCAATATATTTTTCGTTATCATAATGTACGGCGTTAAAACAGATATTTTCTGCTTTATTATATATACATGAAACAATAATATCGCTGAGATTATCTTTATTATAACCTTTTTGTTCAAGTTGTGCTCTTGCATTAAGAACAGCTTTATTTATTTCATCATTTGCCATGATATCGAAATCCAGATACTCTTGCATGGATTTTATAAGTTTTTCATCATTATCAATAAGTCTAAGGGAAACCCATCTGGCATTATAATTTTGCGGCAAGATTTCTTTTACTGTTGGCAATACTAAGGAAATAGCATCTTCAATTTCATCTATATATGTTATATTTACAGGATTTGTAATATATCCATTTAAAACTTCATCAACTTTATCGGTTAATTTATCAAGTCCAATATTACTTCTTGCGCTTGCAGGGATAACCGGTACTCCTAAATTTTTTTCTAACTGCTCGAAATCTATACGGATCTTTTTCTTTTTTGCTTCATCTATAAGATTAACGCAGACAACCACATTTTTAGTTATTTCCAATGTTTGCAGTACAAGATTAATATTACGTTCTAGACAGGTGGCATCGCATACCACAATAACAGCATCCGGATTGCCAAAACAGATAAAATCTCTTGCTATTTCCTCTTCAGCTGAATGAGCCATAAGAGAATATGTACCAGGGATATCAACTAAAATATTTTCCCTGTTATTATGAGTATATCTGCCTTGTGCATTGCCGACAGTTTTACCAGGCCAATTACCAGTATGCTGGTTCATGCCAGTAAGGGCGTTGAATACAGTACTTTTTCCTACATTAGGATTACCTGCGATTGCTATAACCTTATCTGATTCATTTATTTTATTCACATTAAATTCTTCAGAAGTACTCTCTTCAATAGGTATGGTTTTTTTATTACTCATCATCACACCCTCCATACATTTAAATATTTTAATAAGTTTAATGAGATTAAATAAATTTGTTAAAGGATATTAAATAACGCAAAACAAAAAAGTAATAAAAAATAATCAAGATAAAATGGGAAACGCACAGCTGAAAAAAGGGGGGCGCCCGCGCAGCGCATCTAAAAGATGCGCTTGATGCAAATAATGACTAATATATAAATTTAGGTTTAATAAAGAAGCAGTGGTATTTTATTTATAAATAGCAAATAATATGACAAATTATTTTGCATTTGGTAACCATATAAAATATGGTTACACGCGGGCGCCCCCCTTTTTTATTAACGAAAACGGCAGCTTTTTATAATTATAAAAAATATGTTTTTTAAATTTTTTGCATGTTATATAATTTATATTACTGTAGCTTTATCCATATAATCTCAGCATACTAATACCCTGTTATGATCCGGTTGAGATTGTTTTTCCTCTAATACGCTTATATTACTTGAATCTTCTTCCCTTAAAGCAACAACAGCGCCGCGTACCAGATAAGCTGTAGGATCGCCAAATGGGCTTTTATATAAAGTCATTATATGAGCGCCTTGAGTAAATCCCATATCAAGTAATCTGCGGCGTATATCTGACTGAGATGTTATATCTTTAACCGTAACGGACATACCGGACGGGATATTATTAAGGCTTATGTTTTTTGATGTCATAACATTACTCTCCTTTACATATTTTTAGTGACAGGAAAAATTCTTTCCTTAGGCTAATGTATGTAAAAAAAGCTAATTATGTGAACGTATATTATTATGTTAAGTATTTTTATAAAAGGAGGGGAGTAATATGCAAAACAGTGGGTTTCATACAATAAAAGGTTATGAATCAGCAAAAGGTGAACAATTAACCAATGCTATGGAAGATTATTTAGAAATGATATGTCGCCATTCATTAAAATATGGTTTTATTAGAATAAATCAATTATCATCTAAATTAAATGTAAAACCACCGTCAGCTACTAAAATGGCAGCTTTATTAAAAGAAAACGGTTATATTGATTATGAAAAATATGGAGTAATAAAACCTACAAAAAAAGGTTGGGATGCTGGGCAATATCTTTTATATAGACATGATATATTACATAAATTTTTATGTATGATAAATAATACTGATGATGAATTGGAACAGGTGGAAAAAATAGAACATTTTTTTGATAAGAATACAGTATATAATATAGAAAAATTTATTAATAAATATAAAAAATGATTTACATAATTTACCTGTATTTTTTATTGATAAAAACGTAAAAAATATAAATGAGGTGATATGTAATGCCAGATATTTCAAAATTTGATAGTGAAACAAAAGCATATTTTGATTCATTGCCAAAATTTTTACAGGAAAATATTTTGCAAAGTGATACACAAATAAGCTGTAAATGTGATTTAGTTGATATTGCAAAAAATATGATGCAGAAAAATGATAACGGCTTAAAGTAAAACAAATTAAAAAAGGGATATGAATAAGAATATTCTTGTTCATATCCCTTTTTTTAAAAAATTTTATTATCATGAAATTTATTTAATAATTAATTTTTAATATTTGTCCAGGATAGATTAAATTAGGATTTGCAATATTATTTTCATTTACTAATGACGCTACCGAAATATGATATCTTGCAGCTATTTCAGAAAGAGTATCCCCAGGCCGTACAGTATAAGTTGTTCCATTATATTGACGTACAGCAGGGATAAGCAAACGCTCGCCTACATATATTAAATTTGGATTTGACAGGTCATTTGTACCAGCAATAGCAGATACTGTTGAATTATATCTTGCTGCAATACTGGATAAAGTATCCCCCCGCCGTACCGTATAATGAATATAACTATTGGCGATAGTATCCGGATTAGTTGGATTTTCATAGCCGGGCGATGCTGTTGTTTGGCTTATTTTTATAACTTCACCAATATAAATTAAATTAGGGTTTTGAATATTATTAAGCCTTACTAATTGAGCTACAGTAGTGCCATATTGCGCGGCAATACCGGACAATGTATCTCCACGTTTAACTATAATACTTCTTGTTGAAGTAGTAGGGGTAGGTTTTATTGAAGGAGGTACAGGATCATTATTTGATAAAAATATACCGTCGGTAAAAAGGTCTAAATCAACATTACCGTTTACACCGGCAATTGAACCTGTACTGGTATACTGAAAACCAACCCAGCTATCCCATTTTCCATTGTCCTCTGGTTCATTTACACCATAATTCGCCACCCATATTGGATATTGTTCAGCTAAATCCGGGCTTAAAATATTTCTTGCAGTACTGGCGTTTGCATATATTACAACTTCTTTGCCACTCAGGCGTTCGACTTCCTGAAGAAATGCAAAAGCAATATCATTTACTGTTGATATACTTAGGCCTGATATATCTTCAATATCCATACATAAACGGCAGTCAGGTGAAGTACCGCTTATAACTGAAACAAAATGTTGTGCTTCACGTATAGCTTCCTGTGTATCGCGTGCAGTAAGATAATGATAAAATCCGGTATTAAGGCCGTTTGCTGATGCATTATTATAATTCTGCCTGAAATATGGGTCTATATATCCTGTACCTTCACTGGCACGGATATATACTACTTCAATACCAGCTTGACGTACACTTTGAAAATCTATATTTTTTTGATAATAGCTCACATCTATGCCGTTATGCGTAGGACCAGATGCTGGAAATGCTCCGGCAATTATACTTACTGGTATAAGCATAAATATAGCTATGAGAAAAGATAAACATCTTTTAAATAGCAGCCGTCTTTTCATTAAATCCCTCCATTTAATGAGCGGGTATAAAACGCCGCAGCTCATAAAAACAGGAGGCTGCGCTGTAATAATTCTATGATTACTACTATTTTTCTCCAATAAAAATAAGTGCGGCGTTCCCCGCATTATTATATGCTGGATAGCCGCACCTTGTTATTTATATTGTTTTATTGTATCTTCAAATCCAATCGCCATTTTTTTATAAAATCCGGCTTGATTTTGATTATATATAATTATTTTATCTAAGATAATTTAAATCACTCAAAACAAAAGAATAAATAATAAGACTAAAATAAAAAAGCAGCAGAAAATGTGAAAGTACCGCTTATAGGGGGCGCCTGCGCAGCGCATCCAAAGGATGCGCTTTACGCAAAATAATTTTTTTAATACTCAGGCTGAGTTAATAAGGAAAATTAGTATTATCTTAAATACTCATCATCTTTATATGGAAAATTATTTTGCATTCGGCAACCATATGAAATATGGTTGCACGCAGGCGCCCCTTTTTTACGGTAACGTAACCAGAGATATTTTCTTTAATATTTTAATGCATATTTTTATATGTTGTTTGATTTAGGACAATATAGCATTTCCTATTCACTATCATTTTTTATATGCACATCAAGTTGGTTATATGGAATATTAATATGATTTTCATCAAAGATTTTTTTAATTTCTTCATGCAAGTCATAATAAAGATCCCAATAATCATTAAGATCACACCATACCCTGACATAAATAACAATAGCACTTTCACCATGCTCGCCCATACGTACAGTAGGCGCTGGATCGGCTAAAGCTTTATTATTAAGGCTTATTACCTTATTAATTAAAGCTTTAGCTTGTTCAACATCATTATCATATCCAATTGTTATATTTATATCAACACGGCGTTTACCTTCAGCTGAATGATTTATAAGTTTTTCTGTAGTCAAGTGGGAATTTGGGATTACTATACGTTTATTATCATAAGTATTAAGATAAGTGAATAATAATTGAATTTCCGTTACAGTACCGCTGGAACCTTCAATATCAATAAAATCACCGACCTTTAAAGGTTTAGTCATAAGTATAATAAGTCCGGAGGCAACATTTGATAGATTATCCTTTAAAGCTAATGCAACAGCAACGCCGGCAGCGCCTAATGCAGTGATAATAGCTGAAACATTGATACCCATAAAAGCTAATACAGTTATAACCAGCAATACGCGCAGGATAATTATAGTTGCCGAATGAATAAATGAATGAACCGATATATCTATACGGGTGCGTTTTACTATATTATCAGTTAATTTTGTAATAAGCGATACAAGAAACCATCCTGCAATAAAAATAATTATAGATATTCCAAGACGAGGTAAATATGGCAGCAAATTATCATTAAACCATTCTTTAAGAGGATTAATGATTTCATTTTGTATTGATTCAGCATCAGGCAAATTACCTGCATCAAGGAATAGTGTTAAAAAGGATAAATATTGCAAACAGCTACCTCCTTTTAAAGTTGTTTTTTTATGGACAATATCATTATATGGTATTATATTATAATTTTATAACAAAAATACTATTATTAACAGCTTTTTTTATCTTTTTATAATATATATTTATAATAAAACTATATTAATTTAAATTTCTTACTATATAAACGCAAAAAAACAAATGTATAAATAATATTTCTTATTATAATTCATATTAATTTTTATTCTAATATTATAACAGTTTAATTTTAATGGAATAAATTGCAATAGCATAAAATAAATATTATATTCCAGTTAACGTTATCCATAAAAAGGGGGGCGCCTGCGTGCAGCCATATGAAATATGGCTGCCAAATGCAAAATAATTTTATACTATAAAAGCTGCTTGTTTATAAGAAAATACTTTGTTTATTATTTTTAAACTATGCTCTGTATAGAATTAAATTATTTTGCGTAAAGCGCATCTTAAAAAAGATGCGCTGCGCAGGCGCCCCCTAGGGTTCCGATATTTTCCCAGTGTTCTTTTATAAAAGTATAATATTAAATAAGCTTATTTTCACTTAAATTATTTTATATTTTAAAAAGATTTCTTTACTTTTATCTCCATCAAGAAATATTCTTTCACGGAGTAAATCAGTATTATCAAATTTTTGTTCAGCACGTAAAAATTCCAATAAAGATACTTCTATATGTTTACCATATAAGCTGCCATTATAATCCATAATCCAGGTTTCATATAAAGGCGAATTTTCAGCTCCTACAGTAGGTTTAATGCCAAAATTAGTAACTGATGGCAGATATTTTCCGCCTACCTTTGCAAAAGAAGCATATACGCCGAATTTAGGCAATACAAATCCTTTTGGGGGGATTTGATTTAATGTAGGCGTACCTAATAACCGGCCAATTTTTCTGCCTGATACCACTTCAAAATTTATAGTAAAAGGTGTATGAAGCATTTCATTAGCTAAACGTATGTTGCCTAATTCCAAGCATTTTCTTATTCTAGTTGAACTAACAGTGTCTTCAAGGTATGTTACAGGTTTAATTATATCGCATATTATTCCGTAATTATTACATAAATCGCGCAAAGTATTACAATCGCCCGCTGCATTTTTACCAAAATGATAATTATATCCGCAGCTTATATATTTAGCATTTAATTTTTTATATAAAATTTCATATACAAATTGTTCCGGCGATAGATTATGCAAATCATAAAATTTTGGCATATATATACGTTTTATACCTAAATGCGGCAATATAGAACATTTTATAGAAAAAGGCATAATAATATCAGCTTTGCGTATATTACCAGACATCATAAAGATTCCAGGAATAAGTGGATCATCCGATTGTTTAGCATATTCAACAGCGCTGTTTATAACAGCGCGGTGGCCTATATGAAGGCCGTCAAAGCTGCCTAAAGCAATAGCGCTCGGCTGAGCATATTTTTTTTCAAATTGAGTAATAATCTGCATAATATAAGCCGCCTTTTTCAATAGGTATTTATAAATGAATATTTTACAGCCGGATATTTAAATAAACCTGTTTTAAATTATTTTTATCATACTGAGGTAAACCAAGGCCTATAAATCCCTTTTCTTTATTATAAATTCTTATATATTTTATTTCTCTGTCAATAGCCTGTCCGGATAATATTCTATCAAGGCTTAATAAAGCGCCGTTAATAAACCTAAACGTCTGTTTATCAGATAAAGTAATAGCAGGATAAACATCAAAAGCTTTATCTATTGGGATTATTTTATCAAATAATTGGCCCGAATCGGATAAATCCTTAGCTTTATCTAAAGAAATACAGTTATCAAGAGAAAAACCGCAGGCATTTGTCCGCCTAAGATAGGTCATAACAGCGCCGCAGCCCAATATATCGCCTATATCAGTAATTATAGTACGGATATATGTGCCGGTTGAACAGGAACAAAAGAGAGTATATTCATTTTTATTTTTATCATAATCCAATAATTCAAGTTTTTCAATAAAAACAGGACGGGCCTCACGCTCTATTGTTTTACCTTCCCTTGCAAGCTGGTATAAACGTTTTCCGTTTATTTTTACTGCTGAATACATAGGCGGAACCTGCATAATATTTCCGGTTAATTTAGGCAATATATTTTCAACCTGCTCAGGGATTATATTTTTATCTTTATGTTCCGATATAATATGTCCCCAGATATCGCCTGTATCAGTGGCGATTGAGGGGACAAATTTTGTTATATAACTTTTATTATGTGTAGGTAAAAAATTAAGAGCTTTTGTTGCATGTCCTACAAGTATAGGCAATACGCCGGTAGCCATAGGGTCTAATGTACCCGTATGGCCAATTTTACGTGTATTACATAATCTTCGGCATATTGCAGCAATATCAAATGAGGTATAATCCTGAGGTTTATCTATACATAATATTCCGTTTATCTCACTCATGCTAATTCATCCATTCCCTGGATATCGTCTATTGTAGGACGGCATATAATATTATCTTCATCCGGTTTTAGACAAGCTGACATTTCATCTTTTACAGCATTTAAAAGTTTATCAATAACTTCATCACGAGTACCGCGGACAGAACAGCCGGCAGCGCATTTATGCCCGCCGCCGCCTAACCTAGCGCATATTTTTGATGCGTCTAAATCATGGCCGGTACGCACTGATATACGGTATACATTATCATCATGCTGTTTTAATGTTATACCGCAGCGAACTCCTTCAACCTGCCGCGGGAGGGGAGTAATACCCTCCAATTCGCCTGGATCGGAATTATTTATCATATCTTTTGTAAGGGTGATAATAGCAACTTTACCGTCAAGAAAATATTCCATGCCTTCTAAAGCGCGCATTTCCATTTCTATTCTTTCACGGGATTTTATTTCAAACATCCTTCTGTTTATTCTAAAATAATTAAATCCGATTTGCATAAGTTTTGCAACAATAAAATGGGAATTAGCTGTTGTATTGGAATATCTAAAACAACCTGTATCAGTAGATATACCGGTATATATACATTCGGCAATACATTTATCAATTTCAACGCCTAAAATATTTATAATATCATAAATAATTTCAGCGCAGGCAGCACAAGTATCATCTAATAATAATTTTTTTGCATATCCTGTATTAGAACCGTGATGATCTATACATAAATCAACCTTATCGCCATAATGAGAAAGATTTTTTCCTAATAATTTAGGATCAGCTATATCTACAGCTAATATAAATTCCGGTTCAAAATCCTGTATATCAATACCTTCGGATAAATAATCATATTTAGCCGGCACAAAATCGCCGCATATTACATTGGCTTGTTTATTAAGCGAACGTAATGCACGGCATATAGCATAACCGGAACCTAAAGTATCTCCATCCGGCGATTGATGTGTTAATATTAAAATTTTATCAGCAGATTTTAATATATCCGCAGCATCATTCCTCGTTATCCTGATCATGTTTATCACTCCTGGCAAGTGAATCTAATAATTTTGAAATATCAGCGCTGTGTTCAATAGAATTATCAGCAATAAACCGCAGTTCCGGAGTATGCCTGAGCCTTAATCTTAAAGATAGCTCATGACGGATATAACCTGCTGCAGATTTAAGGCCTTTTACTGCATTTTGTGCATGTTCTATACCTTCCATTGCACTGACATATACCTTGCATACGGAAAAATCATTAGTAAGCTCAACTCTGACAATACTTAAAAGGCAACTGGTAACACGCGGATCTTTTAAAGAACGGAATATATCAGTAAGCTCTCTTTTTATATCTTCAGCTGAGCGGTCAATTCTATGACTTGGCATTTTTTAAGTTCTCCTTGATTTTTATTATATACGGTAAAATTTTACCATATATAAAGACAAAAGATAGTTTTTCTTATAATTGATTTAATATTATATTATTCTTTATAGATAATATTTTTAAACAATATTTTATTTTCAAACGATCATATAATATTTACATAAAATAGCTTAACCCATATATAAAAATAACAATAAACTGATTTAAGATACTGTGATAGGATAGGGGGCGCCAGCGGACAACCATATTTCATATGGTTGTCTAATGCAAATGTTATTTGTTTTACTTAAACAAAGATATATAAGATAAATATCAGTTTTTTCTTTTTCCTTAGATTATTTTAAAGCCAAACATTTGCACACAGCGCATCTTTATAAAGATGCGCTGCGCTGGCGCCCCCCTTACCCATTACTTCCGGACATGTTTGCTTATTTTAGGTACAAATCAGAAAAATATAAATTATCTCTTAGTTATCTTTATTTGTACCATAGTTTTTATTATAAATGTGTAAATAAAATATAATTTATAATATTAAGCTATATTAAGCTAAATAAAAAATACATTTTAAATTTAATCTTTTACTTCTTCAATAATAAACGCTTCATAGATATCGCCTTCTTTGACGTCATTAAACTTTTCAAGACCAACGCCGCATTCAAAGCCTTGGGCAACTTCTTTAACATCATCTTTAAAGCGTTTGAGCGAATCGATTTTATCTTCAGCAATAACAATACCATCGCGTACAACACGAACCTGAGACTGACGGGTAATTTTACCGTCTAATACATAACAACCGGCAACAGTACCAACATTAGAAATCTTAAATACATTTCTAACTTCAAGACGGCCTTGAGCTACTTCATGGAATTTCGGCGCTAACATACCCTTCATAGCAGCTTCAATTTCTTCTATACAATCATAAATAATACGGTATAACCTTATATCAACGCCGTCATGTTCAGCCATTTCCTGAGCAGTTGGCTGAGGACGTACATTAAAGCCTACTATAATAGCGTTTGATGCATTAGCAAGCATAACGTCTGATTCACTTACAGCGCCTACGCCGTTATGAATAACTTTAACGCGAACTTCATCATTTGATAATTTTTCAAGCGATTGTTTTACAGCTTCAGCAGATCCTTGTACGTCTGCTTTTACGATAATATTAAGCTCTTTTACATCGCCTTCCTGCATGGATTCAAATAAATTATCAAGCGTAATTTTATGATAAGCCTTAAATTGTTCTTCTTTAATAGCCTGTTTACGCTGTTCAACCAATTCTCTTGCAAGACGTTCATCAGTAACAGCGTCGAATACATCACCCGCAGACGGTACTTCATCAAGACCGGTAATTTCAACAGGTACGGACGGACCGGCGCTGTCAGCTTTTTCACCGCGGTCGTTTGTCATAGCTCTAACACGTCCTACAGCAGTACCAGCTACGATAACATCGCCTGTATGAAGAGTACCGTTTTGTATTAATATTGTTGCAACAGGTCCGCGGCCTTTATCAAGACGGGCTTCAATAACAGTACCTTTAGCAGCACGGTCTGGATTAGCTTTTAATTCTTTCATATCAGCAACAAGCAGTATCATCTCAAGCAGATTATCAATACCAGTATTTTTAGCTGCTGATACAGGCACGCATATTGTATCGCCGCCCCATTCTTCCGGTACAAGCTCATATTCAGTAAGCTGTTGTTTAATACGGTCTGGATTTGCAGCTTCTTTATCCATTTTATTTATAGCTACTATTATAGATACACCCGCAGCTTTAGCATGGTTAATAGCTTCAACTGTCTGCGGCATAATACCGTCGTCTGCTGCAACAACAAGTACGGCGATATCTGTAACCTGAGCGCCTCTTGCACGCATAGAAGTAAATGCAGCATGACCCGGAGTATCAAGGAAGGTGATTTCTCTATCGTTTATATTTACTCTGTAAGCGCCGATATGCTGTGTAATACCGCCGGCTTCAGTTGATGTTACATTAGCATGGCGGATACAGTCGAGCAAGGAGGTTTTACCATGGTCAACATGGCCCATAACAACGACAACAGGACTGCGCGGCTGAAGATTTTCATCAGTATCAACACTGTCGTCTATAATTTGTTCTTCTATTGTTACAACAACTTCATGTTCAACTTTAGCATGAAGCTCCATAGCGACCAATTCAGCTGTATCATAATCAATAGTTTCATTAACAGACGCCATAACGCCCATAAGCATAAGCTTTTTAATAACCTGAGAAGCGGTTACCTTTAATTTAGCTGCAAATTCGCCTACGGTTATTTCATCCGGTATAGTTACAGTTATCGGTTTTAATTTGCGTTCACGGTCAATTCTTTTAAGGCGTTCAGCTTCAGTTTCCTTACGGCTGTTATGAGGCTTGCCTTTGTATTGCTGGGAACGCTGAGTTAATTTTTGTTTGCTTACAAAGCTGTCTTTTTTAGTACGTTCCGGAGCTAACTGTTCAAATTTTTCATTATATTTTTCAAGGTCAACAGTAGCTGAACGGGTATCAACAGTACGTCTTATAATACGGGAACCGTCAGTCGGCTGCAAAGCAGGATTTTGCTGCTGTGCAACAGGACGCGGCTGTGGCTGTACTTTAACTTGTTTTGCTACAGGTCTATTCTGGTTCTGGTCTTTATTCTGGTTTTTATTTTGATTGCGGTTAAATCCGCCCTGATTATTACGGTTATTAAATTTATCATTGCGATTATCACTGCGGTCGCTCTGATGGCGCGGCTGATTAGCATTTTGATTACGGTTAGCCTGAACATTATGTTCACCAGACGGACGGGCAGCATTTTGATTAGGTTTATTTTGCTGATTAATATTGGTTTTTTGCTGGTTTACAGGCTGGTGCTGGCTATCGCTCTGTTGTTTTGAAGCCTTGGAGCCGGATGATTTAAACGGATAATGCGTTGCATCCGCCTTATCTTTATTAGGCTGAGCTTTATCCTGTAAATTGTTATTATCCTTTGTTTTATCTGATATATTAATTTCTGCTATAGCATCTGAAGTATCTTTAGCAATATTTTTCTGGTTATTGTCAGCCGGAGCATCAGCTTGTTCCTGAGATTTTGAGGCTATATTATTATCAGCAATCTGAGTATCCTCAGTTTTAACCAAAGTATCTTTATCAGCTGATTTTTGCTGATTAGCTATATCCATAGCAGCTTTAGCAGCTTCTATTCTTGATTTAGCTTTTGTTTTTTCAGCCTTATCTGTATTATCTGCTGCAGGTGTTGCAGGTTTAGCCTTTTGTGATACTTCATCAGTAAGATTAGGGGTATTATCAGCAGTATTATCCGGCTGTTTATTATCATCAGCATTATTATTGTTTGCATTACCGCTATTAAAATATTCTTCAAAATTATCTACCTGATGTTCTTTAGTTATAACATCAAAAATAAAATTTAATTCATCTTCATTTAAAGCTGTCATAGATTTTTTAGGTGGCTCAGGAAATTTATCATTAAGAATTTGTGTTAATTTTTTAGTTTGTTCATCAAAATCCTTAGCAACCTCATGAACCCTGTATTTAATAAACATTATTTGCATTCCTCCAGTCCCAAATACGGTATCATTTCTGATATACGTTGTGCAAAGCCCTTATCATCAATGGAAAGGACGCCTATTCTTTTACCTACCGCTATACCAATTTCATCCATAGTAAACGGTATATTATAATATTGAGCGTCCGACAGTCCGCATTTGGGCGTAATGCGTCCGGCCGTTTTTTCCGAAGTATCCGATGCTATAAGCACCAGCCTTGCTTTTCTTTTTGTCAAGGATACGCATACTGCGTCAAATCCTAGCGATAATTTTCCTGCTCTCCTTGCAAGGCCTAATATGGAGAGAAATTTTTTATCCATCCGCCGTTAATTCCTCCTCCATTTGATCGTATACTTCTTCCGGTATAGGGCAGTTAAAAGCCCGTTCTAAACGCCGGGATTTTCGTGCTGCTTTTAGACAATCTATATTATGACAGACATAAGCGCCGCGCCCTGATTTACGCCCGGTTAAATCAAGAGATATTTCACCCTCTGGGGATCGGACTACACGCACAAGTTCTTTTTTAGGTTTCATTTCGCCGCAACCTGTACACATTCGCAGGGGGATGCGCCGTTTCTGCATAAAATCATTCCTTTATATCTAAAAATTTAAAAGCTTATATATTACTATTGGTATAATAAATAATAAATTTACAACAAGCTATATTATTGTGATTATAGAAAAACTATATTAATTCAGTATCGCTGTATGGCGCTGTAGTTTTATCTGTTTCATCAGATTTATTGTCATCTAAAATATCCTGAGCATCATTTTGTTTATTATCAGTTAAAGCGTTAGCCCATTCGTCATCATCTTCGCCATAAAAACCGCTTTCAGGACGTATATCAATTTTCCATCCGGTAAGCTTAGCGGCAAGACGTGCATTTTGACCTTTATTGCCAATAGCTAAAGATAATTGGCTGTCTGGTACAGTGACACGGCAGATATGCTGCCCATTTGGAGCAAGTTCTACTTTAAGGACATCAGCTGGAGAGAGTGATTCAGCAATAAACTGGACAGGGTCTTCACTGTATTTTACAATATCAATTTTTTCTCCGCCCAATTCATCCACTATTTTACCCACACGCGTACCTTTTGAACCTATACATGCGCCAACCGGATCAACATTTTTGTCCCTGCTGTAAACAGCTAGTTTTGTACGGCTGCCAGCTTCACGGCTGACTGCTTTGATTTCCACAGTACCATCATATATTTCAGGAACTTCCATTTCAAAAAGACGTTTTACTAATCCCGGATGAGTACGGCTTATCATAGCGCGAGGACCTTTATCGCCTTCTTTTACTTCTACGATATATACCTTTATATGATCGCCTTCTTTAAATGTTTCCCCTGGGACCTGCTCGCTTTTCATTAATACAGCTTCCGCATGGCCTATTTCAAGGGATACAGCGCCGTTTTTAGGATCAATACGGTTAACAATAGCTGTAACAAGCTCTTGTTGACGGCTTTGGAATTCCATCATCATTTGGCCGCGTTCTGCTTCCCTAATACCTTGACGGATAACATGTTTAGCAGTTTGCGCAGCTATTCTGCCAAATTGTTTTGTTTCTAACTTTACATCAACCTGATCGCCTATCATAGCGCGGCGATTATATTTTTTAGCTTCCTGAGGTAATATTTCTGTAACCGGATCAGTAACTTCTTCTACTACAGTTTTTCTTAATGCAACAGAAAAATCCTGTTTTTCCGGATCAATATTTACAATTACATTATCTTTTGCGTTATAATCGCGTTTTACTGCTATTATTACAGCTGTTGTTATTTTTTCCAATAAATAATCGGCTGGAATTCCTTTTTCCTTTTCAAGCAGTCTTACAGCCTCAAAAAATTCGCTGTTCATAAAGGCGCTTACCTCCATATTGTTTTTTTATTATCAAATTTTATTTTAGAATTTATTAATCATTAATGCTGCACTTAATTTGAATTTATATTTTAATAAATTTAAACATAAGCTTTAATAAACCTGGCAGTATGCTGATGTATTTATCTTGAATTTATAATATTAGACAAGGCTGAAGTATTAACAAAAAAGTGGGGGGCGCCCGCGCAGCGCATCAAAGATGCGCTTAATGCAAATGCTTTATTTATGAGATGTTATTAAAACAGAAAACATATATCTAATTATGAATTGTATTTTTATTTCGCAACACCATTTGCAAAGGCAACCATATATCATATGGTTGCACGCGGGCGCCCCACTAAAACGGTACATAATTTGTTTAACAGTATTAAGAGATAGATTAATAAAACTTAAAGTATAATTACATAAAAATGAATTGTAATATATTTTTGATGTTATCTTATAATTAAGGTATTATTTGCAGTTAAATAATACTTGTGAAAATATTAAAATCATGCCAAAATATTATCAAAAATAAATCCATGTTTTTTGCAACAAAATATATGAATTAAAATTGCTTTCCTGTTTCATATGATATATTAATTTCATATGAAGAATAAACTGAAATTTAATATTTTAATCTAAATCTTTAAAATCATTCTCATCAAAAATTAGACAAACAGATGAAATAGCTTTTTTATCAAATGATAATTGTCCATCATCTGTTTTTATATTTACCATGCCATTATCAAGACCAATAAGATTACCTATATAAGAACGTTTTGAATGTTCATCTGGCCGGATTAAATTTACTTTAACCATTTCACCTTTACACATTTCATAATGAAAATCACGGGTTAAAGAACGTTCAATACCAGGGGATTCTATTTCAAGCTGATAATGATGATCAATAGGATCAGCTTCATCTAGTATAGGATCAAAAATACGGTAGAATTTTTCACAATCTTCTATTGATATGCCATTTTCTTTATCAAGATAAATATGCAAGTGCCAATCTGAACCTTCTTTTAGATAACGTACATCCCATAAAATAAGTCCAAGATTTTGCGCTACAGGCTGGGCTAAATCCCATACAGTTGTTACAACTGAACCGCCTTTTTTTGTTCCCATATAGCTTATTTCCTCCTGAATATTGTAAATATTAAAAAGATAGATAATTTTAATATTTAAAATTTACCTTAGCAACAATAAAGAGCGGGTCGCCCCACTCTCTTTCATACACATCTTTAAAATACCTACACTAACATTATATATGGTAGTATAACATCACATGTATAAAATTGCAAGTGTTTATTATATAAATCTATATTAAATTTATAAAAATATGTTATTTTAAATATTATAAAAAAATAAAGTATAATAAATCTTAGTATAATAAAGGAATTCTAAAGTATAAAACAAAATATTTTTAAAAATAATCATAATAAAAATAAAACATAGAAAAGTACCGATAATTAGGGGGCGCCTGCCAAGCGCATCTTTAGATGCGCTAAGATGCAAAATAATATAAATATATGCCATTTTATCTGAAAAGATAAATATAGTTTTTACATAAGAAGTATCCTTATAAATACAAAATTATTTTGCAATGAGCCGCCATATAAAATATGGCGGCACGCAGGCGCCCCCTTTTTAGATACCGCGACCGGAAATGCTTAAAATATATATTATATTTATCATTATTGCTTGCTTTTGGATGTTATAAAGTTTTGTTTAAATTTATAATTTATATTATATTTTTATATATTGATATCTATAGTTAACCGGTATTATCAGATTTTCATTTGATAATACCGGTTATTAATTTTCTATATTGTTTTTTTACGGTTTTTGAATTTATTCCAAAATGCTTTTATTATATCTCTAAATGCCCAAATTGATATACCTGTTAAAATAATAAATGTAATTATATTAAAGATAAGATTATCAGTCATATATATAGCAAATGTTGCACAGAAAAGGATGGTAGTAAATATAATCATTTTAAAATCCAAAGCAATTGGAATACTTTTTTTAAGATAAATAAGCCTTACTATAATTGTAACAAGGAATCCAAAAAATAAAGCAATATTAGCAGCCTGTATACCCATAGGGCCTACAAGAATATGGAATAAACCGACATTTACAATAGCAGCTACAAATGTAGAAAAGAATATTACGCCAGTTTTCTTTTCAGCTGCAAAAATGTTGCCTAAAAATACAGAATAAATATTAGCTACAGTTGCTAATAAATATAATGGTATTAATGAAAATGCAGCCTGATAATCATTTTTAATAAAGATAGGGAATACAACCTGAACCGCAGGTACTAATAATAATAAACCATACATTAAAAATTTTATATAATAATTTGAGGCAGTTGTATACATATTGCTTTTATTTTCTTTTTCGTTGCCCATAGAATATACTAATTCCTGCCATGCCATTGAAAAACAATTTGATACAAGCCCTATAACATTTGTAAATTTAGCAGCTGCACTATATATGCCATTAGCCTCAAGACCTAATATATTTGATACGCCTACACGGTTATAACTGGATAAAAACCAGAAACATGCAGTATTTAAAGCAAGCGGCCACGAAAATTTTATCATTTGTTTGATAATATTTTTATCAAACATTTTAAATGACAGATGTTTAAACAGCTTCATCTTAAATTCCATTATTACAACCTGGACAAATAAACCTAAGATTGCAGCAAGATAAAGCGATGTTATTTTCATATCAAATACTAAAATCATTATAATATTTGACACAGAATTTACTATACTGCCTACAATTCCAGATACAGCAAATGTTACATTATAACCAAAAGTACGTACTATAAATGAATAACAGGATTGTAAAGCAGTAAAAAGACCATAAAAGAAAATATATATTAAGTAATCAATTTGTACAAATATACCTAATGCAACTGAACCGCCAATATATATTACTAATGACGCCATAAATATCAGCATACCGTTAAATAATGTTTTATACTGATCTTTTTCTTTTGTATAATCAAAAGTAAAACGCATAATTGCCGACCAGATTTCAAGGAAAACTATCGGGACTAATATGCTGATATATGAATAGGATAAATCAAAATATCCAGATTGTTCTGTTGGAATATATGTTGTATATAAAGGAAGCAGGAAAAATGATACCATTTTAGTGAGTACATTTCCTACAAAATATATTCCGGAAGATTTAAGGAACTTAACAAGATTATTCATTCATTTAATTACCTCACTATGGATAGTTAAGACTTGTCCTTAGTATTATAATTTGTCTAATATAATTTAAATCACTCAAGACAAAGAAATAAATAATAAAATTAAAATGACAAAGCAACGGATAATGTAAAAAGTACCGTTTATGGAGGGCGCCTGCGCAGCGCATCTTTGATGCTCTTTACGCAAAATAATTTTTTAATACTTAGGCTGAGTTATAAAGAGAAACTAGTATTATTTTAAATACGCAATATCTTTATATAGCAAATTATTTTGCATTCGGCAGCCATATTTCATATGGCTGCACGCAGGCGCCCCCTTTTTTACGGTAACGTAA
The DNA here is from genome assembly GCA_944384895.1 of uncultured Clostridia bacterium. GTDB lineage: Bacteria > Bacillota > Clostridia > Oscillospirales > Acutalibacteraceae > RGIG7067. Next base: position 25,583 of record CALWVB010000042.1, read on the forward strand.
CCTTACATGTTTTCTTTTATATTATTTTTACTTTCATTCTTATATTTTGTTTAATTTAGGATAATATAGATTTTATAATACTTCATAGGAGGAGCCATTGTTCTTTATATTTATTTTTTATATTATTAATTAAAAGAATTTTTTAAAAAATAAGTATAACCTGGTCGTAAACCTATTAGAAATATGTACTTTTAAAAATGTTACAAATTTTCTTTTAAATTCACTTTTAGTTTCCATCCATGTACCTGTAAAAATATGAATAGTAGAGGATTGCATTGATGGGTTACATAAAATATTATCAGGATAAACATGAATATCTGTTTTAAGAAGCTGTTCTTGATTATTAACTTTACAATTATATTTTTCTATTAAAATATCAGAAACACTTTTTGTATTAACTTTTGCCATTTCATCATTACTGTCATATTCAAAATCAATATCATTATAATAATCCAGCATATCCTTTATAAAAGGATGGCCTTTTTCAGCGCCAAATACTGCTGTGAAAGGATATTGTGGATTTTCAAATCCAACAAAAGCTTTATTAGAAAGAAATTTTTCTAAATTATCCATTACAATTACATCAGTATCTAAATATATACCACCGTAATTATAAATAGCATAAGCACGGATATAATCACTGACATAAGCCCATTTTTTGCGTTCATATGCCTGTTTTACAAATCTATTTGAATTAATATCAAAATTAGATTCATTCCATTCTATAATTTTATAATCTTTAAGATGTTTTTGCCAGGATTTCATACACAGGCGTATATTTTTAGGCTTTTCTTGACCGCCAACCCAAACATAATGGATAATCTTTGGAATAGCCATTATTTTTCTCCCTCCATAGGCTTTTGTTTTAATTTTTTATTTTCAACTGGTTGCTCAGGTATAAAATCGCTGAATCCTAGCATGCTCCAGAATATCATAGCGCCTATTTGAACCTCGAAAATATTAAAGAAAAATCCAAACCAGCCTATTATAAAGCATAAAAACAGTTTGAAAAAGTTTTTACGGTTTTTTATAAGAATTGAAATAAGGAAAGCAAAAAATAACGCTGTACCTAAAATACCGTTTTCAGCAAATACTTTAGCATATTCTATATCAGAATAAAAACCCTCAAATAATCCGTATTTTTCTATAAGCGCAGATTCACGATTAAGACTGGCAGCCGATCCAAAACTGCCAAAGCCTGCGCCCCATATCGGATAATCCATCATAACTTTTAAGGATGTTGTTAATGAAAATAATCTGCCGTCCTGCTGGCTGCTGTCAACAGCCGCTTTATCTGAAGTTTCACTTAAACGGTCCATAAAATTAAGATCAAGAGATTCCTGAATAGAAGAATTGCCCTGCTGAGTGGAAGGCTTTATAACCTGATCATAATATTGCGTTGTTGCAAAATTTACGCCAAAATGCAAAGCAATAACAACAGCTAATACAATAGCCGCGCTTTTTAATATGGTTTTATAAAGTGTTTTTATGCGTTTATTATAAATAAGGAAAACTATAAACGCAACAGATATAACTGCAGTTATGATAAGTGAACTGCGGGACATTGTAAACCAGAGAGATGCAAATAATATACAATAAAATGCAATATTGGTCTTTTTATTAAAATATATACGTGCTATCCAGGTAAGGAATAAAGTCAGCATGATAAATAATCCAAATGTATTTGGATTATAAAACATACTATAAATTCTGGAAAAATTGGATGGATATATAATACTGTCAGCAACACTGCTAGGGAATAAAACCGTCTTGCTTGTTATTTTTTCAATTAAGCCTAATGCAAATAAAGGTATGCTGACATATTGCAATACTTTAACAACCTTTATAAAATGATCTTTTCCGTAGCCAAAATTACGTATGACAAAATAAAAAATATAATATATGCCGATACTTCTTACCTGGAAAACATAGGTACCTATACCGTTATGATTAATAAATACCGTACTTATAAAGGCAACAAGTAAAAATGCCAGGAACAGGAAATCCTGAACATAAAATTTATATCTTAATCTTATTTCAAATGAATACCATATAAATACAGCAACAACTAAAAAATCTGTTATTATTTTTATACCAGAAGTAGTAAGATCAGCAATAGGATTACGAAATGGAATAAATATACAGAAAAATAATAATATATAAAATGAAACCTGTTTTAAAAGCTGACTTGGCTCGCGATTGTTAATTTTAGGAGCTGGTATTGTATTATCCATTATTCCCTCCTGATAAAATTTATCTTAAATATTTATTTCTCAGCAAATTTTTTTATAATAGCATCGGTAATACGTTTGCTTGCAAATCCGTCTCCATATGGATTGGAAGCTTTACTCATACGGTTATATTCTTCTTTATTATTAAGAAGTTCATTAATCATAGCATAAATTGTATCTTCATTAGTACCGGCAAGCTTTAAAGTACCCGCTTTAATACCTTCAGGACGTTCGGTAGTATCCCTTAAAACAATAACCGGTTTACCTAATGACGGCGCTTCTTCCTGAATACCGCCGCTATCGGTAAGAATAAGATATGATTTGGCAAGCAGATTATGAAATTCTACAACATCCAGCGGTTTAATAAGTTTAATGCGGTCGCAATCCCCTAAGATTTCATTTGCAGTATTAACTACTATTGGATTTAAATGCACAGGATATACAACCTTGACGTCATTATGTTCCTCTATAATACGTTTAATAGCTTTAAACATATGGCGCATAGGCTCGCCTAAATTTTCACGGCGATGTGCAGTTAATACTATTAAACGGCTGCCTTTTGACCATTCTATAACATCGTCGGTAAAATCGTCGCGTACAGTGGTTTTAAGAGCATCGATAGCTGTATTTCCGGTTACAACTATTGTATCCGGATTTTTGCCTTCATTTAATAAATTTTGTCTGCTCTGTTCAGTAGGAGCAAAATTCATATCAGCAATTACGCCGACAAATTGACGGTTTGCTTCCTCTGGATAAGGAGAATATTTATTATAAGTACGTAATCCAGCTTCAACATGTCCAATTGCAATCTGCTGATAAAATGCAGCTAAAGCGCCGGCAAATGTTGTAGAAGTATCGCCATGAACTAAAACTATATCAGGATTAACTTCTTTAAGAACGGTTTCCATACCTTTTAATACATTGATAGTAATATCAGAAAGAGTTTGGCCAGGTTTCATTATATCAAGATCATAATCTGGTATAATATCAAACGCTTTTAATACCTGGTCAAGCATTTGACGGTGCTGAGCGGTTACGCATACTATACAATCAATTTCCTGACGTGATTTTAATTCTTTTACAAGCGGTGCCATCTTTATTGTTTCCGGACGAGTACCGAAAATCGTCATAACTTTAATTTTTTCCATATATTTCTCCTTCAGAACAAACGGATCATATTATTCTTGAATTATTATATAAAAACATAATACATTATACCGGATCAAGAGCTGCAGCTGTATTGCTCAATATAGGTTTTTGGACAGGCTGCATTAGGATTAAGATTACCGGAACCATATGCAAGATGATTTATAAAATTGAATGCAAAAAATCATTCAGCTGTTTAGCTATATTTTCTTCTTTATACTTTTCGCTGTTTTTTCGCCCGTTTTTACCCATGTTTTGTCTTATAATTTTATCATCTGCAAGTTGAGATAATTTTTCAGCGAATAAATCCTTATTTCTATGCGGAATTAAATATCCGTTTATATTATTTTCGATAATTTCCAATGCTCCGCGCGCGCTGTCAAAAGCTACGCATGGCAAACCATGAGACTGCGCTTCAATTAATACAATTCCAAAGGATTCAGAGAAAGATGCCATTGCATAAATAGATGAATTATGCAAAATTTCATTGACATGAGCTTTATCCTGAAATCCATATAATATTACATTATCTTTTAAATTTAATGTATTTATTTTTTCTTTTATAACTGGTAATTGGTCCCCATCGCCAACCAACGCTAATTTCCAATCAGGATGAGTTTTATAAAATATATTAAAAATATCAACAAGATCGCTGTAACCTTTTTCAGGAGAAAATCTGCCTACGCTGACGATAATTTTTTCTGTAAGTGCAGATACTTCATTATACCAGCTGTCAAGGTTATGTGGGATATATTTACATGTTACATGTTTATTTTTTAATCTATCAGCATAAAAATCAGTTAATTCCTGTGATACAGGCATAAAATAATCCAGATTTTCTACTGATTTACATAGTTTTTGTATATATTTTTCATCCCCGTCATGATGGCGATGTTCCTGTGAAATGGTTATTATACCTGGCTTATGGTATTTTGAAAGAACTGGATTATATAATATTCTGGTAGAAATAATAATATCGCTGTTAAGATTTTTAACAGCCTTTTTCATTAAAGATACCCGTTTTCTTAATACTTTTAAAGATATAATAGCCTGTTTAATAATATTAACAGGATTTTTTGATTGTATAGCAGCTTTAAATTCAGATTTATTTGGTTTTAAATCGGTCATTAAATATGTAATTTTAACACGGGGATCTATATAAAAAGGTGGAGTATCATACATTTGATAAGCGCTGATAATTTCAACATCATAATGCTTACATAAAATATTCGCTTGATTAGCCACAGCTTTTTCTACTCCGCCAAAACCTAAATGAAGGACAAGATAAGTGATTTTTTTCACAAAGCTTACTCCTCTTATATTTATTAGTCAATTTATTTATCAATTAGTGGTATGGTTTTTTAATTAGTGATAATATAACAGCAAGGATATTTGTAAGACATCTTTGCATAATATTTATCATTTTATCATATATATTCCTGTTTTTCAATGATTTATCGTTTTTCAGCATTCTTACCGTATGATTATAGTATATACGGTTGTATTTTAGATGTTATGAAACTATTTGTGAAATAAATTTTTATATTTTAATAAAATTTTCATTGTATAGGTAAAGAAATAATTTGTTTATAAAATTATAGCAGAGAACCAGAAATGTTAATTGGTTAATTAAATCTATATTAACTTAATTTATATATTAATTAATGCAATATGATAAAAATAAGCTCCCAATTATGTGGTGAATTTTTTTATATTCTAATTAGATATTTCCAGCTACGGTACCCAAGAGAGTGGGGGGGCGCCTGCGCGCCGCCATATTTCATATGGCGGCTTATTGCAAAATAATTTCTTATATAAAAGCATATGGCTTATTTAAAAATATCTGTTTCTATTTTTATGTAAGGTATATATAATGATAAATTATTTTGCTTAAAGCGCATCCTTTGGATGAGCTGCGCAGGCGCTCCCTTTTATAGGAGGTACTTTTGCGTTTGATATTATTATATTTATATTGATTTTTTAATATAATTTTGTTTTATATTAATGAATTTATCTTTATATATTTGATATTTATAAATTAAAGATATTAAATATAAACAAATTATTTTACCATGAATTATACAATTGTTCTCATTGACGAACTCTTTGTGGTTATTGTATACTATAATAA
>CALWVB010000043.1 GCA_944384895.1 uncultured Clostridia bacterium
TTCATAGCATTATCTATAATATCTTCAAAATTCTGTTTTTCAAATGACTTTAAAGATGCTAAAGTTGTTCCACCTTGCGAATCTACCATATCAATAATCTGTTGAGCGCTCTTACCTGATTCTATTAGCATTTTTGCACTTCCTAATATGGTTTGATTTATAAGCCGTTGTGCAGCCTTACTATCTATTCCTTGTTTAATTGCTGATTCAAGCATAGCTTTTGCAAGCAGATATACATATGCTGGGCTGCTGCCATTTACGCATATAACTGCATTCATTAACGTTTCAGGTATATATTCAACAATACCGCAGGATTTAAATATATTTGATACGATATCTAATTCTTCTTTAGTTATCATTTCAGATGCACACATGGCAGTAGCTCCATATCCCAATAAAAGAGGGGTATTAGGCATTACACGTATTACTTTGCATTTATATCCCAATGCTGTCATTATATATTCGCTTGATATACCTGCTGCAATTGTTATAATAACCTTTCCTGATTTGCAGTATGGTATAAGTTCAGGTAATGCTTCAGGATAATTCTGTGGTTTTATGGCTAAAAAGATATATTCAGCTTTTTGCGCTGCATCTCCTATGCTTTTGCATATTTGCATACCTTGTTTTGCAAAAACTTCCATTTTATCTTGCAGTTTATCATATATAAAAATATTTTGTTCTTTAGTGCTGCCTGATTTGATAATTCCATTTATTATGGCTGTAGCCATATTCCCTGCGCCAATAAATGCAATTTTTATTTCACTCATTTATGTACATCTCCTAAAATCAAAATATACTTTATAATATAATACATATTGTCGTTTTATACAAGCATTTATTAATATAATATAATAAAGGCAGCTGATAATTTCATATCAACTGCCTTTTAGCTTTGATTATTTTATAATTATATTATTCAAGAACATATACATTCATAGTTCTGCGGCCAAAATTATAACATTCTGATCTGGTCCAAAATGCTAAATCTACTAAAGTACCGCTGCCATTTGTAGCAAATCCACCCGTATCTGCTGCAATACAATATCCATATACAAATTCACCTGATGGTGATACAACATACATTTTTGTTCCATAAGGTATCTGCTTAGGATTTACAGCAATATGTCCTGGCATAAATTTTCTTCCAGATGCTGTAAGATTACCATTTGGATTATAATATGCTGTACATTTACCTGTGTAAAGTTTTTTATATTCTAATGGCTGGCCGTTGTCATCAACATAAATAGTCGGAGCTTCTAATTCAGATATTGGATTATAATCATGATTTGTTTTTCCACTGACAGTTCCCTGTTGAGGCGTACCTTGCTGAGGTGTACTGCTTGTTTGTTGTTCCTGAGGCTGAGTTTCCTGTATTTCTGCTTCTTTGCGTGTTACAGTAATACTATATGTTCTTATAGTTACGCCATCTTCAGCTGTTACAGTAATTTTTATGGCATTTTTCCCAACTTTAAGATTATCTCCGCCTGCAATCTGTACAGTAGCCTTTTCGTTTGAGGTTTGTGCTGTTACATTAACAGATTTTATGTCATTATCTACTGTAATAGAATATTCAAATGTATCACGGTTAAAAGCAGGTGATAATTTACATTTATCTACAGTAAGATTGCTTAAATAAGCATCGGCAGATAATACAATTATTGGCTCAGATTCTTTTTCAATTAAATTATAATTCCAAACTGAAGGCTGTGCATTAGTCTCTACTGGAGAAGGTATTCTTTGATAATTTATAGCTGGAACTACTTTTTCATTCTCATCTTGGTTATTATTTAATACAATAATTTCATCATAAAATAAGTTCTCATTTACATTTACATTATGATTATCTGATAACTTAATTCCTATATTATCAAGTATTTTACCTGGCTCTGTTTCTTCTGTTAATATTGTCATAGTTCCTGTTTCAGTCTGAACAAATACAATCCTAAGACTGGTAAAACAAACTGCAACAACGGCAACAAATGCAGCTATCATCATGAGTATTGCAAACCATCGTGATTTAATAAAACGCTTTAATGGATGTGTTTTTATTAATTCATTATACATTGACAAATCTCCTTAAAATACTGATAGCATTTATAATAAACGCATATGATTCACTCTCAAAGCAAAAGTTCATGTTTTGTATTATATGCTAAAAACCTTGATTTGTCAACCTTTCTTAAACTTGTCCTTATCATCCTTTCCTATATTCATCGACATTTTTATGTATATTAAATTATAATTATTCAATTATATACAAATATACAAAAAATTAATATCGGGAATTTTTATGTATTTTTATGAATAAAAATACAAAGATTACAAATTGTAACCTTTGTATTTTTTTCAGCTTTATTATATTTTTAATTATAAATATTCCTTATTCTATTTTGCTGAATAACGTTATTTTTTATAATATATGTATACAATTCATATATATAATTTCAAAAAAATATATAAATATAACAAAAGTATCCCTTTAAAAATTAATAATAATATGTTCAACAAAACATAAAATCCAACAATGTATTTTATTTCAGAATTTTTGCCAAATTATCCCACATATTAAGATAAAATTGAAGGATATATTTTTTATAAATCACATTATTATATACAAAAGATTTTTACAATATTTACTTTTGTAATTTAATATTAAATTATTTATTTAAAAGCTCGTCCACAATATAATGAGGTCTTGCTTTAACTTCGCTGTAAATTTTTCCTATATATTCCCCTATTACTCCAATACATAACAACTGTATACCGCCTATAAGCCATATTGAAGCTACAATAGCAGTCCAACCGACTTCAGCAACACCACAAAGCTTAGATATAAGGGCATATAATAACCCTGCTATACTTAACACAGCTATAATTACACCTAATGCCGATATGAGTCGTATTGGTTTGACTGAAAATGAAGTAATTCCGTCAAATGCAAATGACAACATCTTCTTTAAAGGATATTTTGATTCGCCGGCAAAACGTTCCGCTCTATCATAATAAACTTCAGTTGATTTATATCCAATTAACGGCACTATACCGCGCAAAAACAGATTTACTTCTTTAAATTGAGATAATCCTTCCAATGCACGTTTGCTCATAAGCCTATAATCAGCATGGTTATAGACTATATCTACCCCTAACATTTTCATTAACTTATAAAACCCTACTGCTGTAGTACGTTTAAAGAAAGTATCTGTTTTTCTTTCTTTACGCACCCCATAAACTACTTCATATCCTTCATGGAATTTATCCATAAACTCATCAATCGCATTAATATCATCCTGCAAGTCCGCATCTAATGATATTGCGCAATCACATAAAGGCATAGCTGTCATTAAGCCAGACAACAACGCGTTTTGATGGCCGCAGTTACGGCTTAATTTTAAACCTGAAAATAAATTATTGCTTTCATGAAGTTGTTTAATTATTTCCCAGGTTTTATCACGACTTCCGTCATTTACAAATAATATTCTGCTGTCTTTTGAACATTTACCTTGTTCCATAAGTGAAGTAAGTTTTGCTAATAATCTTTTAGATGTTTCTGGTAATACCTCTTCTTCATTATAACAAGGCACAACAATATAAAGAGTACTATTCATTTGTCAAAACCTCACTTTTTATAGTTTTCCTAATTATTCATCTTTAGCTTCATCAATTTTCTTTAATAGTTCCATTATATCATCATCTGATACAACTATGCTATCATTTTGTTTATTTTCTTTTATTATTGATGTTTCAATATTTTTATCTTCTATATTTTTATTAATAGGTTTATCATCAACTAATTTTTCAGGTTCCTGTTTTTGCTCTGATTCTGTTAAGCCATAAATAGCTGTATCATCTAAAATATTTCCAATAAACCTGCCATCGTCTGATATATCAAACCTGTCTTGTATTTTTTCATTATTATCATAATTATGATCTTTTATTTCTTCTATATTTTCAGATTTTGATTCATATTCAGACATATCCTCTGGTTGTTCATCCTGCATTTCATCTTCATAATCTGCCTTTATATTATCATTTTCATAAACTTGGTTTTCATCTTCAATTTGCATAACATCATCGTCAAACCGTTCATTATTTTCCAAAAGCTGATTATCTAATGGCAATTCTTCCAATTCATTTAATGAACCTAATGAACCATTATCAATAATATCAGCCTTATTACGCCTTTTTAATATAAAAGCAATTATCATATAAACTGCAAATATTATAACAGCGCCTAAAGACAGATAAATACCTAATGTAAGGCCTGGAGTCTGATAATTAAATCTTATCTCATGTGAACCAGCCGGTACGCGTATACCCATAAAACCTACATTTATTTTATCAATATCTACAGGTTGTCCATCAATTTCGCATGTCCAGCCTTCAAGATCAAATAATCCAGTATCTTTCAATAGTTCATTTTCATATAAAGCACCTTTTTCATATGGCACTGAGAAAAATACAAGTTCATCTTCCTGACAATTTATACTTGCAGAAAATCCTTTATTATCCCTTGTAAAGTTGCTGCATACCGTTTCATTTCTATCTTTACAATCCTGTTCAAATGCTTCCTGGTTAAAATCATATTTGCTTTCAGGCAATCTTGTTAATATATCGGAATATTTCCCTATTTGTTCATCGCTGAGCAATACGCCTTTTAATAATAATGCCGATCTATCTTCAGCAAGCTGGCTATAATAATCATCTTCAGTTATATAATAATCATACGTAAATCCGATTGGTATATAATTTTCATTTTCATATACATAATAGCCATTTTGCCAATCGTAAAACTTATAACCAGGCATAACAGGATCATTCGTTACATCCTGATAATTAAACATCCATTTTACTGATAATAATGATCTGAGCGCATAATTTTCCGCTTCAGGTCTAGTTCCTACATCCCTTTGTACATCTACTGTTGGGAAAAATTCCATAGTAGATCCTGGAATTATACTGTGGAATGATTGTATACACGGCATTTGCCAAAACATACTCTGATTATCATAGCCTGGATTTTCACCATCTAAAACATCAATACGGTAATTATCCATATCCATATCCGGAAGATCTATATCTTGTCCGCCATTAAGACAATATGGAATTATAAAGCTATGATTACTGTTTCCAGTGAAAATACCTTTGCCAAACGCTAAAAATACAATTGAATATATTACGCAAATTGATGCTACTCCTGATACTAATACCTTAGAAAATATTTTCTTATTATCTTTAAAATATTTAATAAGCAGCATGACTAAGACAATACAGATTAATGCTATAGCTACCCATACGATAAACTGTGCAAAATCATCATATAATCCTATTGTTACGCCGTCTGGATTGCTTTCTGTAACTTCAGTTTTCTGCGGATATAGCCCTATTAATAATGATATCATGCCTGTAATTACAAGCGACCATATTATACCAGAATTCCAATCGGTTTTTTCATCCTCAAGAGATATTCCTGTCATAAGACACATTATCAGTACAAGCATAAAAAACCAACGGCCATAATAGGCTGAATTAAACATAAAAAATGCTGAGTTAAATAACGGTACCATAGCCATTACTGCACAAACTATAAATATACGTTTTGCCCAATGGCCTTTTTGTGTTTTTATAAAAGCTATAACTCCCGTCATACCAAACAATGGCAGCCATGCTGCAACAGATGACCATTTTGTTTCTGCACCTGTAAAGAAGTTTTGTCTTGCCGGTAAATCAGGCGGGAAGAAGAATGAATAAAGTATTTGTCCATAACGCTGCTCATGTCCATAAAACAGCGCGTTATATCCATATAAGAAGCTATCTGTCCTTGGATTTTGTATTACAGATAAAAGTGATGGAAGCAGTAAGAACATCGACATAAATAAACCGATTACAGCTTCAAATATAAGTTGGAAGAATTTACCCCAGGTAAATTTCCATCCTCCTGATACACATTTTATTATCCAATATATTATTACAAACGTAACCATGCCAGCAAAGAAGAAATAGTTCACTATACAGTTTACAGCAACTGCTAATGCTACTAATCCTTTGCTCCTATTTTGCATTAATTCTTCTACTGCTATAAGAAGCAATGGGAAGAATATCATCGGTTCATGAAAATGATTAAAGAATACATCAAAAAGTGAGAATCCAGAAAATGCATATAATAAGCCGCATGCTAATGCTATTTGATGGCTTTTTATAAAACGTTTTAAAAATGCATAAGATGTAAGACATGCACATGCAAATTTTAAACAAAACAGTGGCGCCATTAAATAAGGCACTACATGGCTTGGAAACGGTATAGTAAGCCAAAAAAACGGCGAACCTAATAAGTAAAAACTATATGAACCTATAAAATTTACGCCTAAATCGGTAGTCCAATTCCAAAATATATTACCTTCTCTTACAGCGTCATGACACATTTGATAAAACGGTATTTGCTGAACATTAAAATCTCCATAAAACAGAAAATATCCGCTGTCAATTATTACAAATGGCAGAAATACTACAATTGTCATACATAACGGCAATAAAAATGCCTGCCAATATTTAGGTTTTTCATCTATTCTTAAACTGTTCTTAGGCGCCATCTTTTTTATAACCCCCGCTTTTTTATAATATAAAAATATTATAAATTTATATTTTTATTTATTAAATTCCTTCACTAGGCATATTATTAGTCTTTTTAATAGTTATTTCTTTCATATCTTCATGCATATGCGATGGTTTTTCAAAACACCATTTTACTGTTATAAATACTGTATATATAAAAATTAAGAAATTCACAATTGAGAAGATAGTAACTATATTTCCAAATGAATTATACCATATATTTCCCTGACTGTTATTATATGCTAATAATAATGCAAATTGATTTATTGCAGTAATAACAGTTAAAGCAATATAACTTTTGAAAAAACGCATATCATCATGCATAAATGCAGCTATAAGGCATAATGGAACTACAATAAATTGATACCGTTCATGCATTTTAGTCGTTAACATGAATATACACTGCATAAATAAAAATGAAAATACCCATATTGATTTTCTTTTGGCTTTAAAATATAAAAATACAATAAGAGCGATTGACAATATCATCATTATTAATCCAAAAATATCTATTCTTAACCATTTAAATAAATCAGATATAATACCTGTATATCCATATCCAAATGATTGATTAGTTGGAACCGCATTTAATCCTATAACGCCATAAAAATTAAATGCATTTAATGTTGCATAACTATATTTATCAAATCCACCGAGATATAGATCAAAAACTAAGGATGGATATTTTGATCCTATCATAAACGGAATAAATACTATTATTCCTAATAATACACCTGCACCTATAGATTTTAATACTTTTTTCCAATTGTATTTTGTTATAAGTTCTAAAAATACAATTGGTGCAAAATATAATGCCTGGAATTTTGTAACTGCACATAATGCAAACATAATTCCGCCTAAAATCGGTTTATCATTTTCTAAAAAATAAAATGATAATATTAAAATAAATGCCATAATTGTATCTGTCTGGCCCCAAAGACTGGAATTTATTATTCCTGAAACATTAACAGCCCATAATGAAGCTACAAATATAGCTGTTTTAGGAGAACGTTTATTAAATATATACCATATTAACGGTATCATTAATGTATCAATAATCACCGGTACAATTTTTAGTACAAGCATTAATAATGTACTTTCTTTTAATACAGCATCTATATTTAATAAAAACGATAATGGATAAAGCAGTATTAAGTAAATAGGCGGATAATCTATACTAGAATTTCTTTCATATACATCAAACAAACCGTCTTTAAGGCTGTCCATCCAGGATATATTATAATTTAATAAATCCACCTGATTATAATAAGCCATTGCTATTATTAGCCGTATTAAAAAAGCGGACATTGTTATAGCTATTATATATATGTAATTGCTTTTATTAGAAAATGATAAAGAAAGTTTGTTATATTTCATTACTATACTCCACAATTTTTTATATTTATATAAATTCATATAATTATTATAGACAACAAATAAATATACACTGTTGCATAAAAGTATAATTTAAGCATCTATTCCAATATAAACTATTATTGGCAATAGCTTGTATTATTATATAACATTATTGATTTATGAGAAAGGGAATATACAAAATTTCACTAAATATTAATTTTTGCTCAATAAATAATGACACTTTTTTAACTTAAACAAAGTTAATTTAAATAACACAGAACAAAAAAATATGTAAAAAACAAAGTGAAAATAATATATAATGCAAAAAAGCACCGCATAAAAGGGGGCGCCTGCGCAGCGCATCTGAAAGATGCGCTAAAAGCAAAATAATTTAGTATTAAAGTAACTTGAGATTAGTATTTATAAACAGGTATTTTCTTAAATTCTTTCAGTTGTTTTATTGAAAATTATTTTGCAATTCGCAGCCATATGAAATATGGCTGCGCGCAGGCGCCCCCCATATCGTACCGCAACACATGCAAAATATTTATAATTATAAATATTTTGCTTTTATATATTGTCATTTTTTATGTGTAATTCAGATTAAAATAGTCTACTATATTTTATAGACAAAATATTAATTTAAATGCTATAATAATAAAATTAAAGATATTTACAAAGGTGTTTTATTATGAATCATTTTTATGCATTACTAAACCGTATGAAATATATAAATCGCTGGGGTTTAATGAGAAATACGCGTGCGGAAAACTTATCTGAACACAGCCTTGAAACGGCTGTTATCGCTCATGCATTAGCTATAATTGGCAATAAACGGTTTAATAAAAATTATGACTGCGACCGTATAGCCGTATTAGCAATGTATCACGACTGTTCAGAAATATTAACAGGTGATTTACCTACGCCTGTTAAATATTTTAATCCATCAATTAAAACAGCTTATCATAATGTTGAAGATTATGCCAGAAATAAATTAATATCATATTTGCCGGATGATATAAAAAATGAATATATTGATATATTCATTCCTAATGATAACCAATTAGATATGTGGAAAATTGTCAAAGCAGCAGATAAAATATCAGCAATTATAAAATGTATTGAAGAAAAAAACGCTGGTAATACGGAATTTAACAAAGCTTATTTTACACTTATGAATACTGTAAAAGAAATGCATATGCCTGAGGTTGAATTATTTTTGGAAGAGTTCCTTCCTTCATATGAACTTACTTTAGATGAACAGGAATAAATATAATATTAATAGATAATTTTTATTAGGGAGAGGTATAATGTCCGATTTAAATAATATAAAATTTTTTGATGGTGCTTTCGGAACCTATTATTTTTCCAAAACTCTAGATCAAAATCCATGTGAATTAGCCAATATTAATAATCCCGAAATAGTCGGCCAAATACATAAAGAATATTTGGATGCTGGAGCGCAAGCTATAAAAACTAATACCTTTAGCGCAAATCCTTATATGTTCCCTGATAAAAACCAACTCAATGAGATTATAAAAAACGGTTATAATATTGCAAAAAATGAAGCTATTAAAAAACAATCCAGAGTTTTTGCAGATATCGGATATATAAAACCAGAACAAATACCGCAAAATGAAATTGAAGAGCAATATTGTATAATAGCTCAGAGTTTTTTAAATTGTGGCGCAACTGATTTTTTATTTGAAACATTTTGCGATTATAAAAGCGTTATTCCAGCAATAAGCTTAATAAAAAGCACATTGCCAGACAGTACAGTTATAATATCTTTTGCTGTTTCCCCCGACGGATATACTAAAAAAGGCTTATTATATAAATCTTTACTTTATGATGCCTCTGCTAATGATGATATTGATGCTGTAGGCCTTAACTGTGTATGCGGCCCTACTCATATGCTTGATTTAATAAAAGGTATAGAAAAGCCTATAAAACCATTGCTTGCTATGCCTAATTCCGGTTATCCGTCTTTAGTGAATGGACGTACTGTTTTCCGTGATAACGAAGATTATTTTTCAGAAAAACTATGTGACATTATTAAAAATGGAGCATCAATTGTCGGCGGCTGCTGCGGTACTACTCCAAAACATATTAAACTTGCAATAGTTAAAATAAAAAAGCAGGAAAATAATTTTATTAAAACAAATATAACAGTAAAATCACAAAAAGAATCAATTCACGATTTAAATATAAACAATTCAATATTTGATAAAAAAGATAAAATAATAGCAGTTGAACTGGATCCTCCTGCTACTACTGATTTTTCTTTTTTAATTGACAGTGCAAAAAAACTTAAAAGTATCGGCGCAGATATAATTACAATAGCCGATTCGCCTTTAGCACGAAGCCGTGCGGACAGTATTTTATCGGCATCCATTGTAAAACGCAGCACTGATATTGACGTATTACCGCATATTTCTTGTCGCGACCGCAATCAAATTGCGATAAAAGGAGCTTTATTAGGCGCGGCATATGAACATATTAATAAAATACTAGTCGTAACCGGCGACCCTATTATGTCAGATGTTTATTCAAAACGCAACGGCGTATACTGTTTTAATTCAAAAGAACTTATCTCTTATATAAATTCACTTAATAAAGATGTATTTGCCGATTGTCCTTTTTTAATAGGCGGAGCATTAAATGTAAATGTTAAAAAATTTGATTTAGAATTAAAACGAGCTCAGAAAAAAATAGAAAACGGCGCGACATTTTTATTAACTCAACCTATATTTTCCGAGCAGGCTATTGATAATCTTATTAAAGCTAAAAATACACTTAACTGCAAAATCTTCGGCGGTATTTTACCTATAGCCAGCTATAAAAACGCAATATTTCTTAATAATGAAGTTACAGGTATACATGTGCCGGATGAAATATGTGAGATGGTAAAAGATGCCATACCAGAACAGGTTGTTGATATTTCAGCTGGTTTTTGTCTCGATATCATGAAAAAAATATCTGATTATTGTGACGGATATTATATCATGACTCCCCTTCGCCGTATAAATATTATATTAAAGCTTTTAGGGAGCTATTTAAATAATGATTAATCTAAATTTAACTAAACCTATAATATCGCTTGATGAAGTTTTGCGGTATCTCGGGTATAACGGTCAGGATATATCATCGCAGCTTATGGACAATATTAAATCATGCATTGATAAAGTAATATCAATATGTACGCCAAGGTGCGTATGCAGTGAATTTGATATTTTGCATAATAAAGATGGTATAAACCTAAAAAATACATCTTTAATATTGCCTGGCAAAGATATTAATAAACTGCTTAATAATTGCAAAAGCTGTTATATTTTTGCCGCAACTATAGGCAGTGAAATTGATAGGGTTTTATCATATTATCAAAATATAGATATGGCTAAAGCTGTAATAATGGATGCAGCTGCTACAGCAGGTATAGAAGCTTTATGTGATGATATACAAAATCAGCTGGAAAGTATAGCAAAAAAACGCAATTTGCTGATTACCTGGCGTTTTAGCTGCGGATATGGCGATTTACCTATAAATTTACAGCCGCAGATATTATCAATATTAAATGCACAGAAATTAACAGGTATTACATGTTCATCATCAAATATAATGCTCCCACAAAAATCAGTAACCGCTATAATTGGGTTAACTGATATAAAAAATAACGGTATAAATATTACCTGTGAAACATGTCGTTTTAATGAAAGCTGTAATTTAAGAAAGGCTGGTAAAAGCTGTGGATGTTAAATGGCTTATAAAAAATAATATAGTATTTCTGGATGGAGCTATGGGTACTATGCTTCAAAAAGCCGGATTAAAACTAGGTGAAAACCCTGAAATATTAAATATAACTTGTCCAAAGACAGTTGAAAATATTTATGAGCAATATTATAAAGCAGGTTCTAATATTATTGCTACAAATACATTTGGCGCTAACCGTCATAAATTATCCGGATGCGGTTATTCTGTGGATACAATAATCACAGCAGCTGTAAAATCAGCAAAGAAAATTGCCGTTAAATATAACGGATTTGTAGGGCTGGATATCGGACCAATAGGCGAATTATTAGAACCTATGGGTACATTAAAATTTGAAGAGGCTTATGAGCTTTTTAAAGAACAGGTTATATGCGGTGCAAAAAACGGCGCTGATATAATCATGATAGAAACTATGACCGATTTATATGAAGCAAAAGCGGCGGTATTAGCGGCAAAAGAAAACTGTGATCTGCCGGTATTTTGTACAATGTCTTTTGAACAGGATATGCGTACCTTTACCGGATGCAGTTTATCAGCTATGGCTTTAACTTTAGAAGGTTTAGGTTGCGATGCTATTGGAATAAACTGCTCTTTAGGCCCTGTGGAAATTTATCCTATGGTGAAAGAGCTTATAAAATGGACAAATCTTCCTATAATTATTAAACCTAATGCAGGTCTTCCTGAAATAATAGACGGCCAGACCTCATACAGTATAACTCCAGAACAGTTTATAGAACAAATGAAGCTTATAACAGAGCTTGGTGTTAATATCATAGGCGGATGCTGCGGTACTACTCCGGAATATATAAAAGGATTAAAACAAAATATCAGACAGGATTTATTTATAAAAAGAAAAATAATTAATCCCTGCGCTGTATGTTCAAATACAAAAACTGTAGAAATCGACAGAGTTCGTATAATCGGCGAACGTATTAATCCTACAGGTAAAAAGATATTCCAACAGGCTCTTAAAGATAATAACCTGGATTATATAGTAAAACAGGCTATAACTCAGGCCCAAGGCGGCGCTGATATTCTTGACGTAAACGTTGGTATGCCTAATATAGATGAAGTTAGTATGATGAAAGAGGTTATTAAGAAAATTCAAGGCGTTGTAAGCCTGCCTTTGCAGATTGATTCATCTAATGCTGATGCTATTGAAGCCGGGCTTAGAATATATAACGGTAAAGCTATCGTCAATTCAGTAAACGGTGAACAAAAAGTAATGCAGCGTATTTTCCCAATTGTAAAAAAATATGGCGCGTCTGTAGTAGGCCTTACATTGGATGAAAACGGTATCCCTGCAAAAGCTGAAGACCGTCTTGCTATTGCAGAAAAAATATTAAGATTCGCTTTAGAATATGGTATTCCAAAAGAAAATCTTTACATTGATTGCCTTACCCTTACTTCCAGCGCTGAACAGGCAAACGCATATGAAACTATAAAAGCTGTGCGTATGGTAAAAGAAAAATTAGGGTTAAAAACCGTTTTAGGCGTATCCAATATTTCATTTGGATTGCCAGCGCGAGAACAACTAAATCAAACCTTTTTAACTTTAGCTATGGCAAACGGACTTGATTTGCCTATAATTAATCCTAATATTAAATCTATGGTGGATTCAATATATTGTTATCATCAGCTTAAAAATATTGATAAAGGAAGCTATGAATATATAAATCACTTCTCTAATAATTCTGATAATAAAGATAAATCTTCTAATGTTTCTCAATTGACTGATCAACATTATAATGATATTGGTTATTGTATTGCAAATGGATTAAAAAATGAAACAATAGCCTGCTGCAAACAACTACTCAAAAATACAGACCCGCTTAATATCGTAAGCGATATTCTTATTCCAGCGCTTGACAAAGTCGGTAAAAATTATGAGACTGGAAAAATATTTTTGCCTCAGCTTATTCAATCGGCCGAAGCGGCAAAAGGTGCATTTGAAGTTATCCGCGAATATGTCAGCAAATCTTCATCAGGCCAAACTCAATCAAGCGGAAAAATTATTATAGCTACTGTAAAAGGCGATATACATGATATTGGCAAAAATATCGTAAAGGTAGTGCTTGAAAATTATGGCTATGACGTTATTGATTTAGGGCGGGATGTATCTATAGAAACGATTGTATCTGAAGCTAAAAAGCAATCAATAAAATTGGTAGGTTTAAGCGCTCTTATGACTACTACCCTAAAAAGTATGGAACAAACTATTGAAGCTATACATAAAGAGGGATTAACTTGCAAAATAATGGTGGGCGGCGCTGTATTAACTGAAAGCT
>CALWVB010000044.1 GCA_944384895.1 uncultured Clostridia bacterium
AATATTCAGACTGAGTTAATAAGGAAAACTAAAATTATCTTAAATACACATCATCTTTATTTAGCAAATTATTTTGCATTTGGCAACCATATTTCATATGGTTGCACGCAGGCGCCCCCTTTTTTACGGTAACGTAACCAGAGATATTTCCTTTAATATTTTAATACATATTTTTATATATTGTCTGATTTAGGACAATATAGCTATAGCTAATATAAGTTTACAATCATGCAATTTGCTGATATAATTTATTAATTATTATTTTGTATTTTATTTAAGGATGTCTAAATTATGTTTTTATTTGAAAAATATTTAAGCGGTAAACTTACAGCTAAATTTTATACATTAGGTTGTAAAGTAAATCAATATGAATCCCAAGCTATGGCGGAAATTTTAGAAAAAGAAAATATACATATTATTACGGATGGTACACCTGATATAATAGTAATAAATTCATGTACTGTAACTGGTGAAAGCGATAATAAAACCCGTAAACTTTTACGTCGCTGCCGCAGAGATAATCCTAATTCTATTATAATTTTAGCTGGATGCTATCCTCAGGCCTATCCTGACATTGCAGACAGCTTGCCTCAAGCTGATATAATAATCGGTACAAAAGGGAAAAACCAGATAGTAAAATATTTAACTGAATATTTACAAACTGGAAAGCGTATTATAAAAATCTCAGAGCATAAAGCTGATGATAATTTTGAAAATACTTCTATAAATACATTTCATGAACGGACCCGTGCTTTTATAAAAATTGAAGATGGCTGTAATAATTATTGCACATATTGTATTATCCCTACAGCGCGCGGACGAATTCGTTCAAAGCCTATAGATATACTAAAAAATGAACTTATTGATATTGCAAAATCCGGTTATAAAGAGATAGTATTGGTAGGTATTAATCTTACTGCTTATGGAAAAGATACTGGTTTAAATATTTGTGATGCAGTTGAAGCCGCATGTTCTGTAGAAGGTATACAAAGGGTACGGTTAGGGTCTATCGAACCTGATAAATTAAATATTGATATTATACAAAGATTATCTAGACAATCAAAATTATGTCCTCATTTTCATCTTTCCTTACAAAGCGGGTGCGATGAAATATTAAGATCTATGAACAGGCATTATTCCTCTGAAGAATATGCAAAAGTAGTAAATAATTTAAGGCAATATTTCCCTGATTGTTCTATTACTACAGATATTATGGTTGGTTTTCCAGGAGAAACGGATGAATATTTTCAGCAATCAATAGAATTTGCTAAAAGCATAAATTTTACAAAAGTGCATGTTTTTTCATATTCTCCCCGTCCTGGTACCAAGGCTGCATTAATGCAGCAAATTGATAAGCATATTAAAGATGAACGTAACCATATAATGCAAAATGAGATGAATAAATGCAGATTAAATATAATGAAATCTTTAATAAATAAAGAGGTTAATATTGTATTAGAACAACCTATTGATGGTATGTATGAAGGATATACGCCTGAATATATCCCTGTAAGAGTTGATAGCAAAAATATTAAAACCGGACAAAGTGTTAATGTTAAAATAACTGACGCTAATATTGATTATTGTACTGGTAGACTTATTTAACATAAAAAAGCAACCTAAGATAAATTAAATATCTTAGGTTGCTTTTTTTTAATTAGAAATCTTATTAAATCTTATAAGATGAGCAACTCCCGGTATACTTTCACCCTGTTGTACTGATGTTGGTGACATAAGTGCTCCTGTTGCTATAAATAATACATCTTTTAGCTTGCCTTCTTTTAACCCATTTAATATATAGGCACAAAGAACCGATGCAGAACATCCGCATCCTGATCCCCCTGAATCAACTCCTTGTTTATCTCTATCAAAAATTAAAAGTCCGCAATCTGTATATTTATCGCCCAAATTTATACCTTCGCGGCTTAAAAGCTCTATTAAAATCTGCGAACCTACAAAACCAAGGTCGCCTGTTGCTATCATATCAAATTGCTTTGGATCATATCCAGTATCACTAAAATAATTAAGAAGTGTTACAGCCGCAGATTTAGCCATAGCGGCGCCCATATTATTAGCATCTTTTATACCAGCGTCAACTATTTTTCCTACAGACATTTCGGTTATGCATATATCTGATCCACTACTACCTAATATAACAGAACCTGAACCTGTAACGGTCCATTGGGCTGTTGGAGGACGTTGTCCGCCATATTCAAGCGGAAATCTGAATTGTCTTTCTGATGATGCGAAGTGTGATGATGTTACACATACACATTTATTAGCAGCACCAGAATCTATCATCATTGAGCCTACTAATAAACTTTCCGCCATAGTTGAACAAGCTCCATATACTCCTAAAAATGGTATATCAAACGGTTCAAGGCCAAATGTTGAACTGATACATTGGTTTAATAAATCGCCTGCTATAATACCATCCATATCAGATGGCTGGCATCCAGCTTTTTCAAGAGCTTTTTTTACAGCTTCTCTTTGTAATACGCTTTCAGCTTTCTCCCAGCTTTTTTGGCCTATTAATGTATCTTCATATACCATATCAAAATTACGTCCTAAAGGGCCTTGACCTTCTTTTTTCC
Organism: uncultured Clostridia bacterium; assembly: GCA_944384895.1. GTDB lineage: Bacteria > Bacillota > Clostridia > Oscillospirales > Acutalibacteraceae > RGIG7067. The sequence continues at coordinate 2,595 of CALWVB010000044.1, forward strand.
CTACTACAGCAGCATATCCTAAAACAGATGGCTGTTTATCAAGCTTTATTGTATAGTTACCTATCCTTTGAGCCATAATGTCTATCCCTCTTTATATCAATTATATAAATATTATAAAGTAAAAAGCCATAATATAACTCCATAAATTACCGATGAAGATATACCATATACTATAACTGGGCCAGCTAATGCAAATAATTTTGCACCTACTCCCATTACCCATCCTTCACATTTAAATTCAATTGCAGGAGATACTATGGCATTAGCAAATCCTGTTATCGGTACAATTGTACCAGCGCCTGCATATTTTGCTATTTTATCAAATACCCCTATTCCAGTTAATAACCCTGCTATAAATATAAGCGTAACGGAAACTACTGATCTTGCATCACTTACACCTAGTCCCCAATATACATATAATCTATAAAGTAATTGTCCTATTGTACATATAAGTCCGCCTATTAGAAATGCAAAGCACATATTTCTAAACATATGGCTTGGAGGGCTTATTTTTTTATTTAATTCATCATATTCTTTATTGGAAATATTCAATATAAAAATCCCCTTTTTTCTTATATTTAAAAAATCTGTTTTTATTTTATCCTACAAGATTAGTTTAATTCATAAAATAAGTTAATTTGGGATATTAATATAAAAAAAGAAAAATTAAACTATTTTTGGTACATAATATTATTAATTAAACATTAGGATGTGATTATGTGCCTGTAATTGATATTAAAGACATATATAAAATTTATAATTCATTAGATACTGAAGTCAGAGCATTAGACGGTATATCATTATCTGTTGATAATGGGGAATATGTTGCTATAGTAGGAAGTTCTGGTTCTGGAAAATCAACTTTAATGAATATTATTGGATGTCTTGATACGCCTACAAAAGGATCTTATTACTTAAATAATGAAGATGTATCTACATTAAGTGATAAGCGGCTTTCTCAAATACGCAATAATCAAATAGGTTTTATATTTCAAGGATATAACCTTATACCAAATCTTGATGCATTAGAAAATGTTGAATTGCCACTTATGTATAGAGGCTTAGATAGAGATAAACGCAGAAAAATATCTCTTGAAGCCCTTGAGCGTGTAGGTATGGGCCATAGAATTCATCATCGTCCATCACAACTATCAGGCGGACAACAGCAAAGAGTAGCTATTGCACGTGCTATTGCGTCTTGCCCTCCTCTTATACTTGCAGATGAGCCTACAGGTAATCTGGATTCCGTTTCAGGATCAGAAGTAATAAAAATAATACATCAATTAAATAATGATGGACAAACTGTTATTTTAATTACTCATGATAATGAGATAGCAAAATCTGCTAAACGTATTATCCGCATATCAGACGGTAAAATTATTGCAGATAGTATTTCAAATCAATAAAAATAAGCCAGGCTATAAGAAATCATCATAGCCTGGCTTATTTATTATATCATATTAATTCTTATAAAATATATTAATTATAATTTCCCATCATAAATATCGTCAAACATAGCGATACGTTCAGCATGGCGGCCGCCTTCAAATTCTGTATTTAAAAATACATCGACAAGTTCACATGCTGCTCCACCGCCGATTACCCTTGCACCCATACATAATATATTTGCATCATTATGCAAACGGGTATATTTGGCGCTAAAATAATCTGAACAACAAGCTGCTCGAATACCTTTTACTTTATTAGCCGCAATAGATATACCTATACCAGTACCGCATACTAATATTCCTTTTTCATATTCTCCAGATGCTACTGCATGTGCTACAATAGCGCCATATTTAGGATAATCAGCTCTATCTGTACTATATGTACCAAAATCTTTATAAGCTATACCCTTTTCATCTAAATATTTACGTATTTCTTCTTTAAGAGGAAATCCTGCATGATCTGAACCTATAGCAATCATTTCAAACATCCTTTCAAATAATTATTTATCTTTTTTTAATTTTAATTCTCTTTCCGCTTGTGACGGTCTTAAGTATACCGGTACAAGTTTATCACTGTCAATAGCAATATTTTCATCATTGATTAACTTTTCATATGCTGCCAAAGCAACGCCATATGAACGCTGATATCTTAAATTAGCGGGTGAAAGAACAACATTATATAAATCTTTGCATGATTCATAACACAATACTGCCCCGTCGCCTGCTAAAATTATTTTTTTATTGTATTGAGCCAGTTCATTTTTTAAATTTTCTATTGATATAGCTCTATCTTCTGTTATACGGTTAACTTTACCGCTATTTAATTCAAATAATGCATTATAAACCTGTTGCCGTCTTGCATCCATTGAAGAGCATATTATAACATTATCCATATATCCGCAAAAATTATATGCAATAGCTTCTAAAGTAGAAATACCAATACATTTTTTATTTTTTGCAAATGCCATACCTTTTACAGCCGCTACGCCTATTCTTATACCTGTAAATGAACCGGGTCCATATGATACAGCAAAATAATCTACTGAATCTAAATCTATTGAAGAATATTTTATTGCCGCATCAACCATAGGCAAAAGTGTTTGGCTATGCGTTAAACCAATATTCATATAGAATTCCGATTTTACTGTTTTATCATCATATATTCCGCAACTTGCGCTTACAGCTGAAGAATCAACCGCTAAAATTCGCATTTAATCATTATCTCCTTGGGTTATTAGCATTATTATTCTTTGATCAAAATTATCCCCCTGCTCAAAATATACTTTAATACAATTTTCCGGCAGGGCTGATTCAATATTTTCACTCCATTCAATAGCTATTACTGCACCGCTTTCTATATATTCAAAAAATCCTGTACAATAAAGCTCATCCCAATCATTTATACGGTACATATCAAAATGAATAAGCTTACCACTGTAATCATGAACAATTGCAAAAGTGGGACTTGAAACCATATCATCTAAATTTAATCCTTTTGCAAGTCCTCTTACAAAAGCTGTTTTGCCCATTCCCATTGAACCAAACATTGCAAATATTGTACCTGCGCCAAACCTATTTACTAGTTTTTCAGCAAGCATTTCAGTTTCATTTACAGAATTAGAAATGAATTTCTCCATTTAATTCCTCCGTCTAATAACATATGAATTAAATAATATAAATTTAAACAGTGCTTAAAAAAACAAGCAGTCACTAATAAATATGCCAATGTACCGTTTCAAAGGGGGCGCCCGCGGAGCGCATGAATATGCGCTCTCTGCAAAATATTATAAAAAATCATGTAAAAAACACAAACCGATATCTTAATTAGAACAATATCCTTTTATAACAAAAATATTTTGCAGAGCCAACCATATGTATATGGTTGGCCGCGGGCGCCCCCCTCTCTTTAAAATTACCAGCAGCTTTCTTTATCATTATAATAAATGCTTATCATTAATTTTTGTATTTTGAGTATTATCCGATTTAAGTTAATAAAACTTACAATATAAATATATCACAAATCACATATTAAAGTAAAGAAAAACAAGCTTTGATTACTTTTTAAATATTTGTTTTTGTTTTTCTATTATTATTTCCCTGCGCTGCTGTGTAGCATCATTATCTACATAATATATACCGTCCTTATTTATAATAATATCTCCTTCATTAACATCATCTGGGATATCTTTTTTTAATATATCAACTTTATTGCCATTTGTATCTTCACATACAGCGTATTTACCTTCAAATCTATCTATAAAATATTTTTTCATGATACTTTACCTTTTTCCGTTTTAAATTCAATATTTTTGCCATCGCTTATTGCAACTATTGTACCATTTAAATCTGTACGATAATATTTAATCCCGCGTTGTTCTAATTTATTTAATGTTTCCTGATTAGGATGGCCATATTTATTATCTTTGCCAACCATTATAACAGCATATGTAGGATTAATTTCATCCAGCCATTTATCTGTAGTTGAAGTATTGCTGCCATGATGTCCTAATTTTAATACATCAGCTTTTAATTGCTGATCACTTGCTAAAATATCATTTTCCGCCTCAGCTTCAGCATCACCTGCAAATACAAATGCATTTTCTCCATATGTAAGCCTTGTTACAACTGACATATTATTAGTATCATTATAATCATTAACCGGTGATAAAATATGAAGCATTGCTTGTCCTATTTCATATTCATCTCCAGGTACTGCTTTGGTTACAGATAAGTCATTATCAATTATAGCATCTAATACATCTTCATATGTTATAGTTGTTGGAACAATAGCATCTGGTATATCTGGTAATATTATATTTTCCACTTCAATACCATTTATAACTGTATCCATACCTCCGATATGGTCAGAATCAGGATGTGTTCCTATTACATATTTTAATTTGTTTATTTCCTGTTTTTCCAAATAATTTAGTATTTTATTGCCTGCATTGTTTTCACCTGCATCAATTAATGCTGCTTCCCCATCGCACATTATTAATATACTGTCTGCCTGTCCAACGTCAATATAATGAACGCTAAGACCATCTTTTGTAATTACAGTTTGTTCTGAACTAAGGCCGGATAATTCAAATAAATCCTCCCATGTTGGTATATTAAAAGGAAGATTAACATAAGGAGATACTGTTATAAGTACAACAGCTACCAATATAACAGCGGATATAACTGATGCGATTACGCTGAATATACCTCTTGAGCCTCTATATCTGCTCATATCTTATCGTTTCCCCCTTTTTAATGTCCTACGCTTTTCCTGACTAATCTTTTTACCTTTATTGCCATAATAATTTCCTTTATTATAATTTACAGAAGGTTTAATAAGACAATCTGGCGAATTGCCTATTAAATCACGTCTTCCAGCTTTAATAAGAGCTTTTTCAATTATATCTCGGTTTTCCTTTTTAAAATATTGTAATAAAGCGCGTTGCATTGCCTTTTCCTGAGGATCTTTTGGTATAAATACTTCTTTTAATGTATATGGATCCAAACCGGTATAAAACATACATGTAGAAATAGTTCCGGGAGTAGGATAAAAATCCTGGACTTGCTCTGGATGTATACCTTCTTTTTTGAGAAATAAGGCTAATTCAACCGCATCTTTCATAGTACTTCCCGGATGTGATGACATGAGATACGGAACTAAATATTGTTCTTTATTAATGCTTTTAGTGATCTCGTAAAATCTATCGGAAAATTTCTTATAAGCTTCAATATGAGGTTTGCCCATACAATCAAGTACATGTGCTGAACAATGTTCAGGAGCTACTTTTAATTGTCCGCTGACATGATATTTTACTAATTCCTTAAAAAACGATTCGTCTTTATCTGAAATGAGATAATCGTATCTTATACCTGAACGAATATATACCCTCTTGACGCCCTTTATATTTCTCAATTTCCTTAATAAATCAAGATACTCGCTATGATCAACTTCCAAAGCTTTACATTGCTGTGGAGCTAAACATCTTTTTCCTTTACATAATCCCCGTTCTAATTGGCCTTTACATGAAGGATTTCTAAAATTAGCTGTAGGCCCGCCTACATCATGGATATACCCTTTAAAGCGAGGGCTTTTTGTTAACATTTCAGCTTCTTTTATCACTGATTCTTTGCTTCTCGTTGATATTTGTCTTCCCTGATGAAATGCAATTGAGCAAAACGCACATGCGCCAAAACATCCTCTATTATGTACAATAGAAAATTCTACTTCTTCTATTGCCGGGACACCTCCCTGCGATTCATATGATGGATGATACATTCTTTCATATGGTAAACTGTATACCCAATCCATCTCTTCAGTAGTCAGCGGAGGCATAGGCGGGTTTTGAATTAATATATATTTCCCATGCTTTTGTATAACAGCTTTACCGCGCACAGCATCCTGTTCATCCTGCTGAATCCTGCACGAAATTGCGTATTCGCGTTTATTATTACATACATTTTCATATGACGGACATTCTTTTGCACTTTGATAAACATATTCATTTGTAGGTACAGCATAACAGGTTCCTAATATATCGGTAAACCCACTTATCTTTTCACCGTTTTTTAATCGATTGGCTATTTCTATAGTCTGTTTTTCACCCATACCATAAGAGATAAGATCAGCTTTTGAATCAAATAATATAGAAGGCCTTACTTTATCATCCCAATAATCATAATGTGCAAATCTTCTTAACGACGCTTCTAACCCACCTATAATTATTGGTATATCAGGGTAAAGCTCTCTTATTTTATTACAATATACAATAACTGCTCTATCTGGACGCTTTCCGGCTTTATTTCCCGGGGAATATGCATCCGTACTGCGTTTTCTTTTTGCTGCTGTATAATGAGCTACCATAGAATCTATATTTCCTGAAGTTACCATAAAACCTAATTTAGGCCTGCCAAATTTAGCAAAATCTTTTATATCATGATAATTTGGCTGCGCTAATATACAACAGTTATACCCGGATGCTTCAAGCACCCGGGCTATAATAGCTATACCAAAGCTGGGATGATCAACATAAGCATCGCCTGTTACGAGTACAAAATCAGGCGCATCCCAGCCTCTATTTAACATTTCCTTTTTTGTAATAGGAAGAAAAGACATGTTTATCAAGTATCCTTTTTTATAATAATATTATTCCGCTTTATTCATTTTCATTTCCAGCCATTCCTGCCGGCTTATTAAAACTTTACGCGGTTTTGATCCTTCATGCGGCCCGACAATACCCATTCTTTCCATGGTATCAACAAGCCTGCCTGCTCTGGCATAACCTAATCTTAATCTGCGTTGTAACAGAGTAGCGGATGCCTCTCCTACATCTACGACAATTTCAATAGCCTGCGGCAGCAGTTCGTCCTGCGGTTCATCTGAATCCTGCATAGATTTTTCAGCAATAGCTTGTTTTTCAATTTCATCCATAACGCTTTCATCATAATCTTCTTTTTGCTGTTTACGCAGGAAATTTGTTACTTCATTTATTTCTTTTATGCTAACATAACATCCCTGAATACGAACCGGTTTTGATGCGCCTATAGGACTGAATAACATATCTCCATGGCCTAATAATTTTTCAGCTCCGCCGCTATCCAATATAACTCGTGAATCAGTATTATTAGATACCGATAAAGCAAGACGGCTCGGAATATTAGCTTTAATAAGACCAGTGATAACATCAGTTGAAGGACGCTGTGTTGCTATAACAAGATGCATACCAGCAGCTCTTGCCATTTGTGCTAAACGACAGACATAATCTTCAACTTCATTTTTTGCCGCCATCATAAGATCGGAAAATTCATCTACTATTATTAATATCTGCGGCATTGGTTCTATTTCGTCATCTTGTTTTGCCAATTCATTATAATCATATATATCCCTGACATTATTATCAGCAAATATATTATAACGCTTTAGCATCTCTGTAACAGCCCATCCTAATGCTCCCGCTGCTTTACGAGGCTCAGTTACTACCGGTACAAGCAGGTTCGGTATTCCATTATACGCCTTAAATTCAACACGTTTTGGATCAATCAGCAAAATTTTAACTTCATCCGGCGTTGAATTATAAAGTACACTTTGTATCATACATTGTACTGTTACAGATTTACCTGAACCGGTAGTACCTGCAATAAGCAAGTGAGGCATTTTTGCAAGATCGGTTACTACTACTTTACCGGTTATATCACGTCCCAACGCAACTGTTACTTTACTTGTAGCCCTACGGAACTCAGGAGATTCCAATACTTCTCTCAGACTTACGTCGCTTCTGACATGATTAGGTATTTCAACTCCTATTGCTGAACGGCCTGGTATCGGAGCTTCTATACGAATTGAAATAGCTGCAAGCCCTAATGCAAGATCATCAGCAAGACTGGTTATACGGCTTATCTTAACACCAGCAGCCGGCTGCAGTTCATATCTTGTTACAGAAGGTCCGCGGCTTATCCCAACTATTCTAGTTTCAATACCAAAGCTTCTCAACGTATTAACAAGCTTATCGGCATTTTGTTTTAATTCTTCCTGAACATCCTCTTGATTTACTTCCGCAGCCTGTTTAAACATAGTAATAGGCGGACGTATATATTCCCGTTTTTCTATCGATAAATCCGGTTCATTATCAAGTCCTGGTTCAATAGGCTGTTTTTTCTTTTTATTATTGATCTGTTCAAGCGTTACCTGATTTATAAGATGTTCAATATTAGCTGAATCAGATGAATTTGTTTTTTCCTCAGTAATATCATCTTGTACAGTTTGAGTATTATCAGAATCAGATTCATTATTTTTCAACGATATATCTGCTGCTCTATCGCCCAATTTACCAAACGGGCCAATAGAAGGCGGAGCTGTACCAGGGTCGCGTTCATCATTTTCTAACTCTGGTTCCTGCTGGCCTCTAGGCATATTCGTTACAATACCGCTGACTTTTTTAAGTTCTTCATAATCAGGTTCATCATCAAGCGGGATATCAAAAAATGCTCTTTTACGTTTTTGCATAGGATAAATATTTACTTTATTTTTATCCATATGCTGTTTATTATTTTCCTGCGTCTTAAACTCATCATCTACAGGTATATCTATTCTTTTTGTTTTTCGGCTTTGATAAGAAGGTATATTTTGCTCATGTTCTTTATTATACTGATGTCTTAACCTTGTTTCCCTTACTTTTTCAGTTGATTTTTCTACAGGTTTCCATGCAGCTTTAAAAAAGCTTATTAGTGTTGTACCTGTAGACAACATTATTAGCACAAATAATAATAATATAAAAATTATGCTAGCACCAGTTTTCCCAGCTAATGCTATTACAGGAGATCCAAATATTGTCCCTAATATACCTGAATTAAAACTGCTTACAGCATCTCTAAATACTATACCTATATTATCAAAGAAATCGCCAGTATAACGCGAACTCATAAATGTAAATATTACAGCAGATAAAAATACAATTATACCAGCCATTTCCCATGACCTTACCGCAATAAATCTGCCTGGTTTATCAAGTGCGCATAATACCGCTATATATATTATACCTATCGGAACTAAAATAGCTCCCATCCAACCAAATACACCTATCAGTCCGCTTCTGATAGCGCTCCAGATTGATTCCCCCGGTATTAATGCTATTGCAAGCATAAGCAACGCTAATGCAAAGAGTATTATAACACATACATGTTTTATTTGCATATTGCGTTCTTTTGTTTGCGCTACAGTACGGCTTTTGCCCGTTCGCTTCGTCCTGGACGATTTCGAACGGGCAACGGCCGGTTTCTTTTTATTTGTTGAACTTTGTTTTGAAGACAAATTTCTTTTATTAGACATTTGTACCTCCAAAAAATATTTACGATTATAATATTTCTTTAATATTATAACAGATATTTTTTAATTATCCAATAATCGCTTGGACAATAGTTTGGCCTGCTATAAGTTCATATATACTTTCTATTGCTAATAAACCGCCTAATGCAAAACAATAATAAGCAAATATATTAAACTTATCTTTTTTAATTATAAACTCAATAAATTTAATTGCAAGTACGCCGAATATTGCTGCAACAGCAACGCCTATTATAGTTGGAGTAACTTCAAGGGTTGATAATGCATCTCTCGATTTATACATTTCTAATACAAATGATCCTAATATGGTAGGTATACTTAAAATAAAAGAAAATTGTGTAACAAACTGTTTATCAAGACCCATTAAAAGGCCTGCGGATATTGTAGAACCTGAACGCGATACGCCCGGAAGTATTGCTATACCTTGAAAAGTACCTATAACTAACGCATCTTTTACTGTCATCTTATCTTTTTTATTTGCTTTTTTACCCATTATATGGCCAAACATTAATATCATACCTGTAAACAGGAAGCAGCCTGCTAAAATATAGATATTTTTGGCGGCATAATCTACCACGTCGCTAAACGGTACAAATACAAGCAGCGGTAACATACATATTATAAGCATTATTAACATTCTTCTTGTTTGGGACATTTCTTTCCATTTAAATTTTCCTGTAAATATGTCTCCAATTAAATCAAAAAATTCAATTATAAGCTGCCATATAGTTTTATAATATACTATACATACAGCTATGAGCGTACCTATATGTAATATAATAGTAAAAAGTGTTTCGCCTTGATTATTATTAAAGAAATAATTATAAAGCGCTAAATGTCCTGAGCTTGAAATTGGTAAAAACTCAGTTAATGCCTGAACAATGCCTTGAATGATTGCATCCCAAATTGACATGATAAGCCTCCAATACTTAATATGTATTTGTCCGCTCAAAGCGGACTATAAAATAATAAAATTGTTCCAATATTTTTATATTATCTCATATATTCCCTTGCACGGCAAGAGTAAACAAAAGCTTATTTGGTAGAAAAATATAAATTTTTGTTTATTTATTTTCTATATTTCCTTCAATCATATCATAAAGACAGGTAAGAGCATCTGATAATGATCCTAAATAATCTATTAATCCTTCATCTACCGCCTGTTCGCCATTTAATACTGTACCTACATCCATAACTAATTCACCTGTATTCATCATTAATTCAGTAAATCTTTCTGATTCAATATTTGAATTATCTACTATAAAATTTGTGATTCGTTCCTGCATTTTATCAAAATATGCAAGCGTTTGTGGTACCCCTAATACGAGTCCATTCATTCTTACAGGATGTATTGTCATGGAGGCAGACGGCGCTATAAAGCTTTTTTTAGCTGATACAGCTAACGGTACCCCTATTGAATGTCCTCCGCCTAATACAAGTGAAACCGTTGGTTTTTTCATACCAGCAATAAGTTCTGCCAGCGCTAAACCTGCTTCTATATCACCACCCGCTGTATTTAAAAGTATCAACAAACCTTCTATATCCGGATCTTCTTCAATAGCTACCAATTGAGGAATAACATGCTCATATTTTGTTGTTTTATTTTGTGGTGATAATACCATATGCCCTTCGATTTGTCCTACAATTGTAAGACAATGTATTCTATGTTTTCCTCCTGTAGTTGTTATAGATCCAGTTTGTTCAATTTGCTCGCGTTCATCCGAATTTGGTATACTATTGTCATGATTATTCTCATTTGGTTCATTTTCTGGTTGGTTATTTATATCAGGCTGCCAATCAGGTGGTATAAAATCATTATTAGTATCCATACTATATCTATTTGCTATATCCATACAATATCCATCATTTATTTTAAACTGTCCTGAATAACTTGGTCTAACAGTTTTATAAGTCTTTTTTGATTTATTTTTTTTCTTTTTGCTCACTATTATTACGTCCCTTCTAATTATATGCTCTATTTTTTATTCTTCCCAAGCTTATATACTCTATACATGAATTGTTTATATAGCGAATATACATAAGATGTATAAAAATTAATGTATATTTATTATATTATAATTTCAAATAATATATTTGTAATAATTTTATAATAGCTTGTTTTATTGCAAAAATACACCTAACACAATAAACAAATATGTGTATAATTTTTCATAATATATGTATAATTATAGAATTTTTACAAAATTTTAGTATATTTTTAAAATACTATTGATTTTTATGCATATATTTATTATAATTTTATCTGTTAACATTTTTGTTATAAATACATTTATTGAAGGGAAAATTTGTTATGAAAAAATCTCTTAAAATTTTAGCTTTCATTATGGCTGTTATTATGATGTTTAGCCTTGTTGGATGTTCTTCAAGCACACGTACTGTAGACGATATTAAAAAGGACGGAAAACTTGTAATTGGTCTTGAATCTGGTTTTGCTCCATTTGAATTTGCAGAAGGTGACCAAATCGTTGGTATTGACGTTGAAATTGCTCAATACATAGCTGATAAATGGGGTGTTGAATTAGAAATACAGGATGTTCCGTTTGATACAGCTCTTGCCTCCGTATCCAATGGAAATGTTGACCTTGGTCTTTCCGGTATCTCTAAAGATCCAGAACGCGATAAAAATATGGATTTCTCCGATCCTTACTTTGTATCAAATCAGGTAATTGTTGTTGCTGCTGACTCTAGCATTGCATCAAAAGATGATTTACAGGGTAAAAAATTAGGCGCACAGGCTGGTACAACAGGTGAAGGTATGGCTAATGATGAAGTTGGCGAAGATAATGTAACTTCATATGATAAATATTCCGTAGCTATAGAAGAACTCAAAAACGGTCAGATAGATGCTATCATCATGGATGCATATCCAGCACAATCTGCTGTTTCTGCTAATGATGGTTCTATCAAAATGCTTGATGAAGCTCTCGGCCAGGATGAATATTGCATCGCAGTAGCTGAAGGCAGCAAAATGATTGACGAACTCAATGAAATTATAGCTGAAATTAAATCCAATGGTAAACTTGATGAATTTATAGCAAAATATGAAGATATGCTTTAATCTCTATAAATAAATCCAAAAATTATATTATTTAATTTAAGCAGCCGGCCTTTTCAATGTCGGCTGTTTTGATGTATAATAAAATTATTGTAGAAATTTAATAGGCGGGGGGATATATTAAATGAATTTTGTTTTATTGGCACAAGCAAGTGGATTTGATAGATTTCTAGAGAAACTATATGATAATCTAATTGCAAACGGCCGATGGAAATATTATTTAGAGGGTTTGGGGGTTACCCTTCAAATTACAATATTAGCGGCACTTTTAGGTATAATTATCGGCCTGTTTGTTGCGATAGTAAAAGTATCAGCCATGAATACTAATAATATATTCTTAAAAATAGGCGATAAAATATGTAATATATATCTTAATGTTTTCCGTGGCACTCCTATGTTTGTTCAATTACTTATGTTTTCACTCGTATTTTTCCCAACCGGACAAAAATTATGGGTTGCTGTATTGGCGTTTGGCATGAATTCTGGTGCATATGTTTCAGAAACATTCCGTGCTGGTATATTAGCTGTTGATAAAGGTCAATCGGAAGCAGGACGTTCATTAGGACTTAATACTTTTTCTACATATAGATATATAATCTTGCCACAAGCTATTAAAAATATACTTCCTCCTTTATTAAATGAATTTATAGCGCTTTTAAAGGAAACTGCAATTGTTTCAGCAGTTGGTATTGCAGACCTTACAAAAGCATATGAAAAGATTTCGGCAAGAACATTCGAATTCTTTATTCCATTGCTTACAATCGCTATTATTTATTTAATACTTGTAACAATAATGACTGCAATAGTAAGAGCAGTCGAAAGGAGGCTACGTCAAAGTGATAACCGTTAAAGATTTAAAAAAATCATTTGGTAAACATGAAGTTTTATGCGGTATAAATGAGACTATTGAAAAGGGCGAAAAAGTTGTTATAATCGGTCCGTCCGGTTCAGGAAAAAGTACTTTTTTGCGTTGTCTTAATCTACTTGAGCAGCCTACAAGTGGTGAAATATGGTTTGAAGGTAAATTAATAAATAAACCTAAATCCGATATTGATAAAATCCGCCAGAAAATGGGTATGGTATTTCAGCAATTCAATTTATTTCCTCATCTAACTGTTCTTGAAAATATTACTTTAGCGCCTATTAAATTAAAACTTCAAACAAAAAATGATGCAATAGCAAATGCAAAACGTCTTCTTGACCGTGTTGGTCTTGCTGAAAAAGCTAATTCCTATCCCCGCCAATTATCCGGCGGCCAACAACAGCGTATTGCTATTGTCCGTTCACTCGCTATGAATCCTGATGTTATGCTATTTGATGAACCAACCAGTGCACTTGATCCTGAAATGGTTGGTGAAGTTTTAGCTGTTATGAAAGAATTAGCTGATGATGGTATGACAATGGTTGTTGTAACTCATGAAATGGGTTTTGCTAGAGAAGTTGCTACACGTGTATTATTCATTGATGAAGGATTAATACTTGAAGAAGCACCTCCTCAAGAATTTTTTGCTAATCCTAAACATCCACGTTTAAGGGATTTTCTTTCAAAAGTATTATAATAAAATTTTAAAGGGATATAGTTTTTAACTATATCCCTTTTTTATGTTTTATAATGATTAATAGCCGCTACACAACAGAATATTGACGAAGTACCTAGTTTTTTTAATAAATAAGCGCATTGATCTAATGTTGCTCCTGTTGTACAGATATCATCAATTAATAATAAACATTTATTCTGTATTTCAACATTACCTATACCATAAGAATTTCTTGCATTATTCCATCTGTCCTGTGCTGGTAATTTATGCTGAGTTAAACTATTTTTATTTCTTGTTAATACATCTGGTAAATATGTTAAATTTAAATTTTTACAAATATTCTTCGCTAATAATTCCGATTGATTATATCCACGTTCCTTTGCTTTCTTTTTATTCATTGGAACACATACTACGCCGTCAAACATATCAATATCATATTGGCATTTGATAATATCGCTCATTTCTTTAGCTAATTCTATTGCAACTCGTTTATTTCCATTAAATTTTAATTTTATAATTGCATCTCTTATTTTATCTTTATAATAAAATGGAGCAATACATCTCCCAAAATTATATTTTCTTCCATTGCAGTTGCATCTATCTAGTGGATAACCACATACCGGACATAAATTACCTTCAACTCTTGGTAAGATACATTCTTCACATGATAAACATCCAGTTTTACATATTTTACCGCAATAAATACATCTGGGAGGAAATACCATATCTGCTATATTATGAATAATATTTTTTATTTTTAGTTTTTCAGGCATACTAATCCTCCCAGTTTAGCATATAAAGTAAACCTGTATATCTTTTAGTTCTTCTGTTATTATCTATCATTTTCATCATTGTTGATGGATTACCTACCATAACAAATAATTTTTTTGCCCTTGTAACAGCAGTATATAAAAGATTTCGGTAATATAATCTTTCTGGTCCAGGATATGACGGCATAATAACAGCTTCAAATTCACTGCCCTGGCTTTTATGTACAGTTACAGCATATGCAAGCTCTAAATCCCCGGCTTCTTCTAAAGTATAGTATGCTTTCTTATCATCATAACGAACTATTACTAAATCTTCTGCTTTTTTAATAACTTCCAGCATACCGATATCACCGTTAAATACTCCTTCGCCTTCTGTACCGTCATCGCGTACCCATGGAATATCATAATTATTTTTTATCTGCATAACCTTATCGCCAATACGAAGATTTATCCCTTTTACAGTTATATCTTTTGCACCGTCTTTCGCTGGATTTAATGCTTCCTGTAATTTTTTATTAAGTTCAACTGTACCTAATTCACCTTTTTTACTAGGCGATAATACCTGTATATCCCATAATGGAGAGTAACTATATGCTTTTGGTAAACGTTGTGTATATAATGAAACAATCGTATCTGATATATCCCATTGATTATTACCTTTTAAAAAGAAAAAATCTCCGTCTTTTTTATCAATCTCAGGATATTGTCCATTTATTATCTTATGAGCATTTGTTACTATCAGGCTTTTTTGTGCTTGCCTAAATACCTGTGTAAGGCTTATAACCGGTACTCTTAAAGATTCTATTAAATCATGTAACACATTACCTGCACCAACCGGCGGCAGCTGATCTATATCCCCTACCATAATAAGACGGCATCCTAATCTTAAAGCTCTTAAAATATGTTCAAATAATACTGAATCGAGCATAGACGCCTCGTCTATAATCAATGCGTCGCATTCTAAAGGATCGTTTTCATCCTTTTCAAATTCTGTATATCCTTCATCTTTCCATTTTGCTTCCAGTAATCTATGTATAGTTTTAGCTTCGCATCCTGTCAGTTCACTAGCACGTTTAGCAGCTCGTCCTGTAGGTGCAGCTACTACTACCTTTTCTCCACCCTGTTCAAGTAGTTTTATAATAGCATTTAATATTGTAGTTTTACCTGTACCAGGACCACCTGTTAATATTAAAATTCCTTTTGTTATTGCGCTTTCTATTGCTTTTATCTGCGTCTCACTATAATCTATACCAGTTTGCAAACTGCAATCAGCTAAAGCATGTTCAAAATCTATCATACAAGGAGGCGGAGCATAATCAAGCATTAATTTTATGCGTTCAGCTGAATATTTTTCTGCTTTATACATTTCCGGCAAAAAAATATGTTCATTCCCTTTAATCATAATAGCAAATACTGCCGATGTATCAATCATTTCCTGCATAACGTTGTTTATTTTTTCCGGTTCTACTCTTAACATAGCCTGCGCAGTCGGTTCAAGCTTATTGCGCGGCAAACATGTATGTCCATTTCTGGTATTATGTTTCATTATATAAATAATACCTGCCTGAATACGCGATTTATCATCATATGTAACGCTGAAATTTTGCGCTATAGCATCGGCGCGTTCAAATGATATACCTAAATTACCCTGGCATAATATAAATGGATCAGTTTTTACTCTATCGCATAATGTTACTCCCCATCTTTTCCATGCGCGCAATATTTCCGATTGAGTAAGTCCATATTGCCCTAAAAACAGCATAGCTTCCCTTATACCAAACTGTTTAGCATATTCCTGATATATAAGCTGCGCTTTTTTAGGCGATATCCCTTTTACTGATGATAACCTGTCCGGATCATTTTCCATTATTTCCAATGTTTTATCACCGAATTTTTCTACTAATCTTCTTGCTGTAGCTTCTCCTATTCCTTTAACTGCTCCGGATGATAAATATGCAAGTATAGCCGATGTAGTTGTCGGAAGATAACGCTCACAATTTTGCACACGAAACTGCATCCCATAGGTTGAGTGCATATCCCAGGAACCTATGAGACGCAGTTGTTCTCCTATACATATTTGCGGCATAACTCCTACTACTGTTACAATCTCGCTTTCTACCGCTAATTCTATAACTGTCCATCCATTATCAGGATTTTGAAATGTTATACCTTCAACAGTACCATTTAATGTTACTATTTCATCTTGCAAAATAATATTCCCCATTTTATTCAATGCATTTTTATTAATTATAATGCTGGATCACTTTTTTGTAAACCATCCATAATCCCATTTTTAAGCATTTCCGGTTGTTGTATTTTTATATATCCATATTCTTTACATGCTTCATTACATAATTTCATTGTTTCATCATCCATACCGCAATCAAGCAATATAATATCCATTCTATCCCTTCCAACATACCATCTTTTCCGTTCAATAGCACACCGTACTATGTATTCTATATTTTCTATATGCCCGGAAACAGGTATAACTAATGACATCTTTAATTCTTTAGGCGGTGTCAGCATTGCTAAAATACATAGCCTGATACAATATACTATTCCTAAAAGCGTTAATATTAATAATATAAAAGCCGATATCGTTTGTGCCATATTTATCACCTCAATTTATTTTATGGCAATTATACCTTTTGGTGATAAATTATGAATAAATCTTAAGAATATTATATCTGAAAACATTCTATTTGCTATTTTTATTAAATATAAAAAATGACCGCCAGTTACAATTTAGCACTGGCGGTTTCTTTAAACTGTAACATACGGTCTCATATTTTCTAGTTTTTTCTCTCCTATACCGGATATGTTTATCAGTTCATCAACCGATTTAAAAGATCCATATGTATTTCTATAATCAATAATTTTTCCAGCAGTAACTTCTCCTACGCCAGGAATATCCATTAGCCTTGTTTTATCAGCAGTATTTATATTAATTTTTCCACTTGGAGTATTACTTTTACTGCTTTGAGTTACTATATTATCATTTTTATTAGTATTATTAGTTTGATTATTATTTACTACACCTTGATTATCATCTTGATCCTGATTATTATTTTCTATTTCATCCCCATTAGAGGATATATTATCCGGCTCAGAAGCAGAACTTTCTGTAGCTATACTGCTAGGTATAGTAGAATTGTTGTTATCAATAATTTCATTTTGATTTGTATATTGGCCTTGTTGTCCGTTTGATGCAACAGCTGTCGGATTATTTACATAAATTATATTAGCCCCGCTTATCATAGGTGAATTTACAGCATTAAATATAATTATACCTGCAAAAAGCAGCAGCGCAAAAACTATAAGATATTTATTATATGAGTTAGATGTATCGGATTCATGATTTTTTTCTTTATTATCAATTTGATTTTGATTTTTATTTTCATCATCCAACATTTTTTACCACCTCACATAATTATTTATTTAATTTATCTTACTATAATTTAAAATAATAGTCAATATAATACAACTGGATTTATATATGTTAT
The DNA here is from genome assembly GCA_944384895.1 of uncultured Clostridia bacterium. Taxonomy (GTDB): domain Bacteria; phylum Bacillota; class Clostridia; order Oscillospirales; family Acutalibacteraceae; genus RGIG7067. The sequence continues at coordinate 20,770 of CALWVB010000044.1, forward strand.
AATTTATTATATATGTCAAAATATAAGGAGTCTGAATATGATAAATAAGATAATAAATCTTCCTGATGAAGTCAAATATTGTATAAATAAATTACAGCAAAATGGTTATGATGCTTTTGCTGTAGGCGGTTGTGTCAGAGATTGTTTGCTTAATAAAACACCAAAAGATTATGATGTCACAACATCAGCTTTACCAGAGCAGGTTATGGATTTATTTGAACATACAATACCTACTGGAATAAAATTTGGTACAGTTATGGCTGTTATAAATAATATGCCTATAGAAATTACTACATTTCGCAGTGAAAGTAATTATATCGATTTTCGCCGTCCTGAATCTGTTGATTTTGCCGGAGATATATACACAGATTTATCTCGCAGAGATTTTACAATAAACGCTATGGCTTATTCTGATTCATCCGGTATAGTCGATCCATTTAATGGCATGACCGATTTAAATAATAAAATTATCAAAGCTGTAGGGAATCCTCTTGAACGTTTCAATGAAGATGCTTTACGTATTATGCGAGCCTTTAGATTTGCTCTTAGATTAGGTTTTGATATCGACAGCGCTACATTTGATGCTGCCATAACATTATCTGGCAATTTAAAAAAAATAAGTGTTGAACGTATTGCTTCAGAATTATTGGCCTGTCTTATAACAGATCATCCAAGTGATATAAAACCTTTACTTACCTGTGATTCACTTAATTTTATAGGTTTATCTAGTAATTTTAAGTATGATATTAATATGCTGGATAAAATTATTAATGATAAATATGCACGTCTTGCAGCATTTATTATTATATGTGACAGTACAAATGAAGTCTGTAAAAATTTAAAACTTGATAATATAACAATAAAAAATGTGAAAAATCTTTTGGATTGTTATAAATATCCTATACCTAAAAATCAACAGGACGTATGCCATCTCTTTAATAAATTAAACCCTTATTTATGGAAACAATGGCTTAATATTAAAAATATTCTTCTTCATGATGATATCTCAAATTGTTATTATCTTTTTAACTATGTAATAGACAATAATATACCATATAAAGTATCTATGCTTAATATTAATGGCGATATACTAATTTCAAAAAAAATAGTAGATAAAGGCAAACAAGTTGGTTATATATTAAATGAACTTTTAAATAAAGTTATAGATAATCCTGAACTTAATAATAAAAATACTCTTATTAGATTAGCTTATGATTTAATAAAGGAAATCTAAATAATATAATATAAAAAATATAACGGAAAAATTAGCGTTCACGCTTGGGGCGCCTGCGAAGCGCATCTTAAAAGATGCGCTAAATGCAAAATAATAATAAAAAAATATATACTAACTTTAAAATAAGAAATAAGTATTATCTTATCAACAATGGATTTTATATTGTATATTATTTTGCAAAAACAACCATATAAAATATGGTTGTACGCAGGCGCCCCCCTTTTAACGGTAAGCAACAGCAATTATATAGCAAATATATTTATCTTTATATACTGCTTTTAATATTATATAAATCAGATTAACTATAGTTTTATTAAAATAGTATTCACTTTTAATATAGTCTTGCCGTATGATATAACATACGGCAAGACTATATACCGTATAGTTATGTAATATTTCAAGTAACAGAATAATTGCAAGTATAAAATATTTAAATTTAAATATGTTAAATCTCATCATACGGAGGTATTTATATGGTATCAAAAGCATTAAACGAAGATAACTTATCAATAAAAAACAGCCATGATGTAAAATTTGCAATAATAGGCGGCGATTTAAGGTATATTAGAATTGCTCAATTGCTTGCAGATGAAGGTTTTAATATATATGCTGTTGGATTTGATAAGAGTTCTGAGTTATTTGGAAATATAAAAATATCAGATTCAATAAAAGAATCAATAAAGAATAGTAAATATATCATCTTGCCTATGCCTGTTATGACAAATGGTTCTGATAAAATCAACAGCCCATTTTCTGATAAGTTATTATCAATCGATGATGTTTTATCTTCACTGACTTCAGAAAAGATTTTATTTGGCGGACGTTTTCCTAAAAAAATAATAGAATTTGCAAAATCAAATGATATTAAAATATATGATTACTTAGAATGTGAAGAACTAGCTGTAGCAAATGCTATTCCAACTGCTGAAGGAGCTATACAAATTGCTATGGAAGAACTGCCTATAACAATAGATGGTTGTAAATCTTTAACTTTAGGTTATGGTAGAGTCGCGAAAGCTTTATGTTCTCGTCTTTCAGCTCTTTATGCAAATAATACTATAGCGGTTAGGTCTGATAACGCTTTAGAACAAATAAAAAATGATTCTTTAAAAGGAATTAAATTAGATAAAATAAGTGAAATAATAGGCGATATGGATATTATATTTAATACTATACCATCGCTTATTTTAGATGAAAAATTATTAAAAAAAGTAAATCCTAAAACACTAATAATCGATTTAGCTTCAAAACCAGGTGGAGTAGATTTTCAATTAGCCAAAGAACATTCTATCAAAACAATATGGGCGTTATCACTTCCAGGTAAAGTGGCGCCTTATACAGCTGGAAAAATAATTAAAGATACTATACTTAATTATATAAAAGCTAATCAGCAATAAATCTTTACAAATACTTTTTTATTTATTGCCGTTCCGGCGGCAGGCAATAACAAAATATATAAATCGCCGGAGAAACGGAGATTATAACTATGGATAAAGATATCAATATTGGTTTTGCATATTGTGGTTCATTTTGTACTCTTGCAAGAGTAGTAGAACAAATGAACATACTAGTTGATTTAGGATATAATGTTACCCCGATAATGTCTCAAACAACATATTCAACCGATACACGATTTGGTAAAGCTCAAGATTTTATAGATAAAATAGAAAAGAAATGCGGTAAAAAAATATTGCATAAAATAACCGAAGTCGAACCTATAGGTCCTAAAAAATTACTTGATTTATTAATTATTGCACCATGTACAGGTAATACTCTTGCAAAATTAGCATGCGGTATAACTGATACTTCCGTTACTATGTCTGCAAAATCACAGCTAAGAAATTGCCGTCCAGTATTAATTGCACCATCGACAAATGATGGACTTACAGCATCAGCTAAAAATATCGGTATGCTGCTTAATAATAAGAACATATTTTTTGTTCCATATGAACAAGACGATCCTATTAATAAAAAGAGTTCTATAGTAGCTATATTTGATCTTATACCAAAAGCTTTAGAAGCTGCTTTAAATGGGCAACAGTTACAACCAATTATAAGATAAAAAATAAAATAATAAATTATAAAAAAAGTATTTATTTTCCTATCAAATGGTTATATAATTATTAAGATTACTGCAAAGTATATTAATATGATTTCTTATAATATTAAATAAATTATTTTAGATGTAAAAATATAAATTCTCAGTCTGGAGGATAAGATGGCTCAATTTAATGATAGTACATTACACAATGCTAAAAAATTACATTTTGTCGGCATAGGTGGTTCCGGTATGTGTCCGCTAGCTGAAATATTGCATAGTAAAGGATATATAATAACAGGATCAGATGTCAACGAAGGAGATACAATTGATAGAATAAGAAGCTTAGGTATAAAAGTTTTTATGGGACATAAAGCTGAAAATGTCGGCAATGCTGATATATTGGTTCATACCGCAGCTGTACATGAAGACAATCCTGAGCTCCAATATGCAAAACAAAACGGTATACCTGTTATAGAACGTTCTATATTATTAGGTATGGTTAGCCGTAAATTTCCTAAAACAATTGCTGTTTCAGGAACTCATGGCAAAACTACCACAACTTCTATGATTTCACAGGTTATGTTATATGCTAAGGTAGATCCAACTATTATTATCGGCGGTAGGCTTCCGCTTATTGAAAGCAATGGCCGAGGCGGTAAATCAGATATAATGGTATGTGAAGCTTGTGAATATGTAGATACATTTTTGCAGTTAACACCTGCTGTATCAGTAATATTAAATATAGACGCCGACCATCTTGATTATTTTGGCACATTAGAAAATATTATTAAATCATTTAGACAGTTTGCTACTCAAACTACTAGTACTTTAATTGTTAATGGCGATGATAATAATTCTATGAAGGCTGTAGAAGGCCTTGATAAAGAAATTATTACTTTTGGCATTAATAACCGCAATGGTTATTATGCTGAAAATATAGCTGTTTCAAACGGGTCTTATTATAATTATGATATGATGTCAGGCGGTAAAAAAATATGCCATATTGAATTAGGTGTGCCTGGAAAACATAATATATTAAATTCACTTGCTGCTGCAGCTACATGTCTTAATACCGGTGTATCCCCCAGTGATATTGAAAAATATATTAAAACATTTCGTGGAGCTGGACGCCGTTTTGAAATATATGGTGATTTTAACGGCGTAACTTTAGCAGATGATTATGCCCATCATCCACATGAAATAACAGCTACTTTGGATGCTGCAAGGCATCTTACAAAAAATAAATTATGGGCAATATTTCAGCCTTTTACCTTCTCCAGGACAAAAACATGGCTTAATGAATTTGCGGAGTCTTTATCTGTTGCCGATCATGTAATTTTAGCTGAGATTATGGGTTCAAGAGAAACAAATATTTATAATATACATTCATCAGATATCGCTGCAAAATTAAATAACGCTGTATGCATTGATGCATTTGAAGATATCGCTGATTATATTGTAAAAAATGCTCAGCCAGGAGATTTTGTTATAACTATGGGCGGCGGAGATATTTATAAAGCAGCTAAATTAATACGGCAAAAATATCAATTATTAAATAATTAAAATATTAAAAAAATAATATATATTAAAAAACCACCCAAAGAAAAAATTGGGTGGTTTTTTAATATCTTAATTATCTTTTTTCTTCCATTTTAATAATAATGCAGAATTAATAATAACAAGAACAGATCCTGCATTATGTACTAATGCACCTACTACTGGATTGAGTATGCCTGTAATTGCAAGAATAATTGCAAGGAAATTTAATCCCATTGAAAATGACAGATTGCATTTTATGGTTATCATCATACGTTTTGCCAACGCTAATAAATGAGGCAATTCTTTTACTTCATCATCTACCAAAGCAATATCAGCAGCATCTACTGCAATATCACTGCCAACTCCCCCCATTGCAATGCCTACATTAGCCTTTTTTAAAGCCGGCGCATCATTTACACCATCGCCAATCATACAAACAGTTTGTTTATCCTTTTGATAAGAATCAATCCATTTTAATTTATCTTGCGGTAAACAATTTGCATGTACCTTATTTATATTAAGCTGTTTTGCGATATAATTTGCAGCATTTTCATGATCTCCTGTTAAGAGTACTGGCTCGACTCCCAGTGCAGTTAACTTTTTAATCATTGCCGCGCTTTCTGCACGTATAGTATCTGCAAGTATTATATAACCAATTAATAATTCATTGGCTGCTATATATATAACAGTACTTCCATGCATAAAATAATTTTGTGAATCAATAAGTACATCATTAGGCAATACAATTTTATGTTCAGCTAACATTTTTTTATTGCCTGCTATTATTATATTTTCATTAACTAAAGCTGAAACACCTTGTCCAGGTATCATTTCAAAATTTTTAGATTGTATATGTTTATCAAAAAATGTTTGTTTATAACAACGTACAATTGCTTTTCCTAATGGATGTTCTGAATATTGTTCAGCACTAGCTGCTAAAAAATATACCATATCTTCTGGATAATCAGGATGTATACTTTTTATAGCTGTTACCTGTGGCATACCATATGTAAGAGTACCGGTTTTATCAAATGCAATTTTATTAACAGATGCTAACCGTTCAAGTGCATCACCTTCACGCACTAAAAAACCATGTTTTGTAGCATTGCCTATTGCTGCCATAATAGCAGTTGGAGTCGCAAGTACTAATGCACAAGGACAAAATACAACTAATATTGTGACTGCACGGATTATTTGCCCTGAAATAATCCAGGTTAATAATGCTGCGGATAATGCTATTACCACAATCCACGTAGCCCATCTATCAGCAATACCGACTATTTTTGCTTTACCTGCATCAGCCGATTGTACAAGCTTAATCATACGCTGGATAGAACTATCTTTTCCAACTTTTGTTGCTTTCATCTCAAATGATCCAAATTGATTAACTGTACCGCTTGATACTTCATCCCCTATTGTTTTATCCACTGGAAGCGATTCTCCTGTCATAACCGCTTGATTTATTGATGTCTGGCCCATTGTAATAATGCCGTCAACCGGAATACTTTCCCCTGGCAATACTCTAAGAATATCCCCTACTTTTACCTGTTCGGCAGGAATTATTTTTTCTTTTTTATCTGTAATAACCCTAGCTGTCTGCGGAGTAAGATGAACAAGTTTCTCAATACCAGCCCTTGCTTTTGCTACTGTTACATCTTCTAATAAAGCGCCAAGCTGCATAATAAAGGCAACTTCTCCTGCGGCAAAATCTTCTCCTATACATACTGAAGCTATTAGTGCAAGTGATACTAGCACATCAGCTTTAATATCAAAAGCAGTAATAAGACCAATTAACGCTTCTAATATTATTGGAATACCACATAATATAATAGCTACCCACGCTATATCAAAAGGTATAGGTATCAGATCAAAAATACTGATAAGCAATGCTATTCCTGAAATAATCAGCAGTATAATTTCTTTTTTTGTGCCACCTAATTCCAGAAATTGTTCCAGCTTCTCCGTAACTTTTTTCATATATGTTCTCCTTTTATACTATTAGGTGTATATGTATATTATACCTATACCCGTATATGTTGTCAATATGCTATAAAAAGAAAGCAGTTTATATAAACTGCTTTCTTTTTA
>CALWVB010000045.1 GCA_944384895.1 uncultured Clostridia bacterium
CATGACAGCAATGAATATGCATTAGAATATTTAGAGAAACAATATAACCGTCTAATAAGTATATCGGAAGGTTTAAAAAAATCTGCAAAGCATGAAGATGAACATATAAAATATTATAATGCAGCTAAGGAAATTATGAAAATTATAGTATCAATGCAGGTATAGATTATAATTTTTCTTATATTTTTAAGATTTAAATATTGAAAGATATTATCCGTTTACATATGTAGGTCAAAATATATAATTATAATTAATATTTTTAAATAGTACAATATAAATTTTAATTCTATAAGGGAAAATATTATAATTAAAAAAATTAGTCAGATAGAAGAGTATATTCCAAACCGGTAAAAAACAACTTAAGACACAATAATGTACCGTAGAGCAAATAGGGGGGGCGCCCGCGCATGGTGCATCTTAAAAAGATGCACCATGCTGCAAATGCGGGTCTTATTTAAAATATATTTAAGAGAAAAACAAGTATATTCTAAAGCAAAACGCATTTGCATTAGCGGACATTTGTCCGCCCGCGGGCGCCCCCAGCTTAGCTTCGTATATTCGATAGTTTTGTTGTAAATAAAAAAAACAAAATGACTTATCTTTGTGTGGTTATATTCTTAATTTAAGTTTTGTCTTTAAATAATAAATGTAGAATATTATAATTTATATAGATAAATAGAAATTGATAAGGGAGGAATTATAAAATTATGGCAAGAGTTTATGATATATATAATGCAATAAACAGTTTTGCACCATTTAAATTACAGGAAAGCTGGGATAATGCTGGATTAATTGTAGGCGATATGCAAAATGAAGTTAGAACAGCAGTATTAGCTCTTGATATAACAAATCCTGTTATACAGGAAGCTGCTAAATTTAACGCACAGCTTATTATAAGCCATCATCCGGTAATATTTAACGCTATAAAGCGTGTCCCATCAAACAGCCCGGTATATAATTTGGCTAAAAATAATATGTCAGCTATATGCGCACATACAAATCTTGATATAGCTAAAGGAGGGGTAAACACTGTTTTAGCTGATATCTTAAGTATAAAGGATACTGTACCGCTGAGCATAGCGTCATGCGAAAACTATAAACAAATAAGAGTATATGTGCCAATAAGCCATACAGAAAAAGTGTATACAGCTATGGTTAATGCAGGAGCTGGAGAATTGGATGGATACAGTGGCTGTGCATATATTTCAGACGGCGAGGGCAGGTTTATTCCAGGTGATAATACTAATCCATATGTAGGTGAACATGGACAATTAGAAAGAACTCACGAACAGCTTATTAGTATAATATGTCCCCCGGATAAGCTTAATAATGTTATTGAGGATATGATAAAAGTACATCCTTATGAAGTGCCGGCATATGAAATCATAGATAATAGGGCAGTAATACAAAATGAAGCATTGGGACTTATCGGAAAGCTTGATAATGAGTATACTCCGGAACAATTGGCAATTCATGTTAAAAATAGCTTGCAATGCGGTGGAGTACGGCTGTATGCATCAGATAAACCGATAACAAAGGTAGCTATATGTTCAGGTTCAGGAGGATCGTTATTGGACGATGTTATAAAAACTCAATGCGATGCATTTATTACAGCTGATGTAAGGCATGATGTTGCATTATCAGCTATTGAGGCGGGAATTACTTTAATAGACGCAGGGCATTTTGAAACAGAAAATATAGTTATAAAACCATTAGCAGATAAATTATCAAATATGATAAAGGGTGTAAACTTTATAATAGCAGAAAGCGGAAAAGCTATAGTAAAATATATATAAATACAAAAAAGACAGAGAGCAATATGAACTCTGTTTTATGAGAGGTTAATAAATGGCGTTAGACGGAATATTTTTAAAGTTATTATTAAAAGAAATTGAACAATATGCGCTTGATGCACGAATAGAAAAAGTGTATCAACCTGGTAAAGATGAAATAGTATTAGCCTTAAGAGGCAGGGGATTTGCAGGTAAACTGCTTATTTCAGCTAATTCCAGTATGCCTAGGCTGCATTTTACAAGTTATGCGCCGGAAAATCCATCATCGCCGCCAATGCTTTGTATGCTGCTTAGAAAGCATCTGACAGGCGCGCGGCTTATAGGGATACGCCAGCCAGGATTAGAAAGGGCGGCCTTTCTTGATTTTGACTGCATTAATGAATTTGGCGATAAAGTTAGATATACTTTAGCTGTAGAAATAATGGCGCGGCATAGTAATATAATATTAATTGATGAAAATGGGATTATAACCGATGCTGTAAAACGAGTGGATGCACAAATGTCCCGTCAAAGGCAGATTTTGCCGGGAGAACAATATACATTACCTCCAGCTCAGCCTAAAGTGGATTTTACTGAATTGAACAGTGTGGGTATTGATAAGGTAATAGAACAAATAAAATTAGGCAAAAATGAAGAATTATCAAAAAAACTGTTATCATTATTACAAGGCTGTTCGCCTATAGTATGCAGGGAAATAGCTTATTTTGCCGGGCGAGGGAATGAGATAACTAGTAATGAAATTACAAATGATCAGTTAGACAGGTTAAAGTTTTATTTAAATAGAATCTGTAATATAGCAAATTTGCAGGATACAGATAATTTATCAGCCCCAAGGATGGTTATCAGAGCGGATACTGGCAAACCAATGGATTTTACCTATTTAAATATATCGCAATATGGAATAGCGGCATCAGTAAAAGAATACGACAGCTATTGTGAATTATTGGATGAATTTTATTATCAAAGAGATAGGCAGGAAAGAATAAAACGCAAAGCACAGGATTTATTAAAAGTATTATCTAATGCATCCGAGCGTATTTCCAGAAAGATTAATGCCCAAACAACTGAATTAAAGCAATGTGAAAATAGGGAACAACTTAAAATATATGGCGATCTTATTACAGCAAATTTATATAAATTAGAAAAAGGTATACTGTCATGTGAAGTAGAAAATTATTATGAAGCAGATAATCCTTTGATAAAAATAAAACTTGATCCAGCAAAAACTCCAACACAAAACGCACAGAAATATTATAAGGATTACCGTAAAGCACAAACTGCAGAAAAAATATTATATGAGCAAATAGAAAAAGGCAAACAGGAGCTTATATATATTGATTCGGTATTTGATGCATTAAGCCGCGCAGATACAGATAGAGAACTTAATGAGATACGCCAGGAATTAGCATTACAGGGATATGTAAAAATGCATAATAAAGGCAGACAGAAACCGCCAGCGCCATTAAAGCCATATGAGTTTATTTCAGATGATGGGTTTATTATAAAATCAGGGCGCAATAATATGCAAAACGATAAGCTTACTTTAAAGGATTCTCACAGTGGCGATATTTGGTTTCATACAAAGAATATTCCAGGTTCACATACAGTTGTTATAGCACGCGGTGCTAAAGTACCAGATAGAACATTGGAACAGGCTGCTGTAATTGCTGCGTATTATTCCAGAGCGAGCGATTCTGTACAGGTGCCAGTAGATTATACGCTTATAAAAAACGTTCGTAAACCGCAAGGAGCTAAACCTGGTATGGTGATATATACAGATTATAAAACTGCATATGTAAATCCTGATAAACAACTGGTAGAAAGATTATTAAAACAGGATAAATAAAAAAATACCCTCTTATGATAAAACTTTATCATAAGAGGGTATTTATAAAGGCAATTATGAATGATACAAACTAAAAATATGTAAAAAACTAATCTTAATTAAAAATATAGAAAAAAATCAGGAAAAGGAAACTTTGATAAGTGGGGGGCGCCTGCGCAGCGCATCTTAAAAAGATGCGCTAAAGCAAAATAATAGCAGATAATTTAGGACTGGCCGGGAATATGATATAAGCATTGTATTAAGAACAATATCTTTTAATATGCAATATTATTTTGCGTACAGCAGCCATATAAAATATGGCTGCGCGCAGGCGCCCCCACTTTTAGGTAACGTAGATGTAAATGTTTTTTACAATACAAAACCTAAGTATACTCACTTTTATTTATATATCTTTTTGAATATTGTATAATTTAGATTAAGATAAAATCCTCTATTTAAAATATTATTTTATAATGTATTGTTTTATACTTATAGCGTTACCAGTTTTATTATCAGCTTCAATTATAACGCAGTCCATTTCACAAGGTCCATCAGCTGTTTCGAAATGCTGATGTTCGACAGTACCTTTTAACCAAGCGATAGACTGCTCTTTTTTTACGCCTAAAACCGATTCTATCGGTCCGGTCATACCTAAGTCGGTTATATATGCGGTGTTCTGTGGAAGAATTTGAGCATCTGAGGTGGGTATATGAGTATGGGTGCCGACTAAAGCAGTAACTCGTCCGTCAGCATAATATCCTAGAGCTTTTTTTTCAGCTGTAGCTTCAGCATGAAAATCTATTAATTTTATCCGGCAGTGAGAATATTTTTTTAAGATATCATCAAGACAGTCAAAAGGTGATTTTATTTTATCAAGATAAACTAACCCTTGTAAATTTATAACACATACTTGTATAAAGCCTTTGTCAACAATACATACGCCTTTGCCATATGCAGAATCAGCAAAATTTGCTGGACGTATTAAATAAGGACAGGTTTCAAAATAATCATTGCATTCTTTACGGCGCAGCGCATGATTACCGGTTGTTATGACATCAACGCCGCTTGTAAAAATATGTTCGGCTGATTGAGGCGTGATACCATTGCGGGGAGCGGAATTTTCTCCATTTGCTATTACTAAATCTATATTATGCTGGCGTTTAAAAGAGGGGAGTACCTTTCTGAGATGATTACAGCCGGCATCTCCTACTATATCGCCTATCATCAGGATTCTCATTATATTCTTCTCCAGTCATATGAATCTATTATATTATATATTAATAAAAATATTTAAAAAAATCCTCCGCGATTAAATTCGCAGAGGATTTAATAAAAAAGATGACCCATCGGAGATTCGAACTCCGGACACCTTGATTAAAAGTCAAGTGCTCTGCCAACTGAGCTAATGGGTCATATAAGCGACTGATATATTATAGCAGTTTGTCCAATGTTTGTCAATAATTATTTTTAAAAAAATTAATTATGATTTCGACATATATTGACATTATATATTCTTAAAAATAGCTTGTTTTAACGGGATATAGGCCGATAAAACAAGCCGGTTAAAGGCGCCACCCAGACTCGAACTGGGGAATAAAGGTTTTGCAGACCTCTGCCTTACCACTTGGCTATGGCGCCTTATAGAGAAAATCAGCTTAATTTTTAGTGGATTATTAGAACAACTAAAAATTAAGCAGCTTTAAACATTCTTTAATGAGAAAGGGAAAAGAGCGGCTTACGAGGCTCGAACTCGCTACCTCCACCTTGGCAAGGTGGCGCTCTACCAGATGAGCTAAAGCCGCACGTTCAAAGATGCCTCCGGGCGGAATCGAACCACCGACACGGGGATTTTCAGTCCCCTGCTCTACCAACTGAGCTACAGAGGCAAGTGTGGCGACCCAGAACGGGCTCGAACCGTCGACCTCTAGCGTGACAGGCTAGCGTTCTAACCAGCTGAACTACTGGGCCACACAAAATGGGAACAACAGGGCTCGAACCTGTGACCCCCTGCTTGTAAGGCAGGTGCTCTCCCAGCTGAGCTATGCTCCCATTTCTCTCGCCGATTGATTACTTAAATCAGCGACGATTAGTATAATACACTATATGGCTTAAAATGTCAACTGTTTTTTGAAAAAAATATTATTCAATTTTATAATAAGTTTACTTTGTATATTATATTTATCAATTTATTAAAAGTTACTTGTTATTTTATACAATAGATTTACTATAAAATAATTATATGCCCATACAAAAGAAAATATCCTTTATATGGGCATATAAAATTTAAAATATTTTAGAAAAATAATTTATTCATTTTCAGATTGATCAGTTTGTTCATTAGCATCATCAGGTTCGCTGGATGTTGATGGGCTTTGAGATGATGAGGATGAAGGTTCCACTCTAGAGGGTTCCTCTGAAGGTTCTCTTGACGGAGTTTGTGACGGAGTCCTCGAAGGAGTTCTAGACGGAGTCTGTGATGGTTCTCTTTCGTCGTCATCATCGTTATTGTTATTATTATTTCTTTCTTCTTCATATGTGCTTACAACAATAGTAACTGTACTGCCGTAATCATATTCTCCGCCTTCTTCAGGATCAACTGAAATAACTTCTCCTTTTGGAGTTTTGCCGTCATCTTTTTCTTCAACTAAAACTTTAAATCCAGCTTGAGATAAAAGTGAAGCGGCTTCATAACCCTGTAAACCAACTACATCAGGCACTTCTCTTTTTTGTGGACCTAAGCTTACTGTTACATATACTGTATCGCCTTCATTTATAACAGTTTCAACATCAGGGGATACGCTTATAATACGGCCTTCTTCAACATCATCACTAAATGCGAATCCTTGAAGCTGTATATTCATATATCTAAGATCATCATTATCTGATATTGTATCATATAATGCGCCAATAAGTGCAGGCGGTACCGCGTATTGTCCGGATACAGGAGATGAACTTATACTGCTTTGGGATGATAATTGCGATATATTGGATTGCGGTAAAGAAGAACTGCTATTACCATTGCCTGTTAATTGGAATATTACAAATATAACAGCTATAATAAGCAATAATCCAAGGGCACCAGCTACGGAAATAAGTACAATAGTACTTCTGCTTAATTTTTCTTTGCCTTCTTCCTCTTCGCCGTCAGGATTCTCAGCATCTTCTCCAGATTTTACATTATTAATTTTTTGGCTGTCAGCTAAAGCTTGTTCCTGTTCATATTCTTTTACAACACCGGAAACTGCATTTGATAAAGTTAACTCTTGTTTAAACTTGTCCACAGTACGAGTACGCGTTTCTGGATGAACTTTTAGAGCTTTATTAAGGGCAGCCAATACATTAGGAGGAACTTCCTCAGTAAAAAATTCCGGAATGGCAAGGGCCTCATGGGCGATACGTTTTAAAGAATCCTCTGGAGCTTCTCCAGCCATAGCTGAATAAATAGTTGCAGCTAAACCGTATACATCGGTATAATGGCCCAAAGGAGTACCGGCTTTATATTGTTCTATAGCAGAATA
>CALWVB010000046.1 GCA_944384895.1 uncultured Clostridia bacterium
GTTCCAACGAAGATGTAGCGACTGCCAAAGTTACTACCGGTACATATTCTAACGGCAGACCTTGTTTAAAGGTTGATTTCACCGCTGGTTCTGTACAGGGTTCTACTCAGATCAAAATTGAATATACCTGCACTGAATTAAAAGTTACATCAGGTATTGCACAGGATTCACAGACTGCATATGCAGTAAGCGGCACACTTATTTATAATGTTAGCAATGGTGAGGGCGGCGTTACTCCACCAACACCTGACAAGCCTAACCCTCCAACTGCTGATGTAATAGACAGTATTGCAGATCCTACTTATGGTACTGTACGTATGTACTGTGAGGAATATTATCCTTCACATTCTGTAAAAACTACATACATTTCTTCTCATACTGATGGATATACATTAAGCGAAGTTATAGAAAATGACGGAAGCTATCCTGTAGCTCCTGCAGCTGATTATCCATGGGTTTGTATTCTTACATTAAATAACGATTATTGGGTTAATCTCTATAATAAGAGCTTTGCATCCCAATATGGAACTCATTATCTCAGCGACCGTACAGGTACAATTACCATACCGTTCTTCAGTGATGGAGAAGAGTGGTACTATGATACCAATAGTACACCAGTATATATTTATTTAACTGAAACTAAACCTGTTCATGTTCATAATGATGGAGACGGAGATGGTTTCTGCGATACTGATGGAGCCTGTATGCATCAACATGACGACAATGGTTATTGCACCGAAGAAAATTGCAGCCATCCTCACGATGGAAATGATGCATGTTGTCCAATAGCTCCACATGTACATACCGATGGAGATGGTGACGGTTTCTGCGATACAGATGGAACCTGTATGCATAATCATGACGAAAACGGTTATTGCACCGAAGAAAATTGCAGCCATCCTCACGATGGAGACGGCGCATGTTGTCCAAAAGCTCCGATCGAAGTAACAGCTACAACTGAAAGAGATATGTATGCAAAAAATGAAGTATTCCAAGTTACAGTAACAACAGAAGACGATGCTGAAAGTGTATCTTTTGTTAATGAATATGGCGTTCTTATTACCAGTTGGGTTGAAAGTAAAACAATAAACAGAGACGGTTCCGCTACTTGGGTAATAAATACATCATTAGGTACCAAAGGCGATGAACGTATAATTAACGTTATTGTAGACGGCGAAAAAGCTACTGAATTTACAGTTAAAATTGTCGATTTCATGCCAGGTGAATCTGATAAAGGTGTAATATCCGCCAAAGTTGATGGATTAAGAGTAGTTGCAAAGAATAAATCTTTTGATGTTATTGTTCAAACAGGTACAGAAGTAGTTTCCTTAGAATTAACTAATGAATATGGCAATAGTTTAGGCAAAGTATTAAAATCTAGAGTAGTAGATGGTGATACAGTTACTTGGACATATTCTACAAGCATAGGATCTAAAGGCAACCGTACCATTACTGCTGTTGGATATGATGAATATGATCAACCAATTGATAAAACTGCATCATTTGGTGTTACAATAATTAATTAATCATCATAATATAAAATCAAAACTACCCGTTTAACAGGGTGGTATGCAAATAGGATAAAAGCCTAAAATTACCGACCAGCGTCTAAAGGCGCCGGCCGGTAATTTTTTTACAAAGCTTCAAACCTATTCAAGCCTATTTGCCTTTTCCTCTTTTGCCACCCTCTTAGCAGTTGGCATTTTTATCACTTGCTACCCTTAAAAAGGTCTTCGTACTCTCTTACTCTTTGTCTGTCCAGAGCTATGTCATGCTTATCCTGCTCTTGGATATATTTCCCTATTGATTGTCTCTAATTCTCACTGTCAATACATAATATCCTTCCTCACAGAAATGCCTGTTACTTTGATGTGTACTTCAAGTTTTCATGTTTGTCAAACATCATCAGAGTACTTTTCCTCTTTAGATATCCCATGAAACTTAACTCACTCATTTTCGGCGGTATAATTACCAGTAGATTTACATGGGTCCGGCATCATGTATCCTTCCACAATCTCCATACCTTTATATTTGCATTGTGTTCTAATAATCTCCTGCAAATTCTTTTTGATACTCCTTGTAGATGGTATTTTGTTTAGAATACTATATGGTACTTTACACATCTACTTAGTATGCTCCAGACTGTTTATTTGATTTGATATATACGATATTTACACTCACCTTTTCTTTACAATAGGCCTCTGAATACCTTTATTGTATCAAATCAGTAAATTTTTTATATAACCTTTTTTCTCCACCTGCATATTATGTGGTTGCTCATTTTGCTTTCACTCTACTGCCTAAAGGCAGAATAAAAAAGGATCTGGAATAAATATTATATTCCAGATCCTTTATCAGTATATGAATATGTATTAAATTTTTATCAATACGGCATCATATCGCAAAACAACTGTTTTTTATTAAACTTTCTGTCCAGCTTCTCTTGCTTTATCAAGTTTAACATTACGAAAATAAAGAGCAATATCAATAGAAATTTCAATAAAGTTTAAAATATAGAAGAAGAAACTAAGATAGAAAATAAATCCGCTGCTTCCCATAGCAACTATTTGTATAATTTTACGAGCAATACCAAATGCATAACCAATTAAAAGGAAAACCTCAAAAAACAGGCTTTTACCTTTTGCAGTACGTGATATCCATGATTTACGAATGGAAATAGGCCATGAAAGACCAAAGCAAAAAATAGTAAGTGCCTCAAAAAGATCAGTAATCATAGCAAGATCCATGACTGTGTCTCCTTTTAAATATTATTTTGTTTAGTATAATTAGGTAAAAGTTTTGGTGAAACGGTTTCAGTAACAATACCCGCTTTTTCCAGTTCTTTTTCAAAAGCATCAATATGCTTTAATGTTAATTTATTAAGAGTAGTTTCTTTTGCTGATTTTGCAGCATTTTTACCTGCATTACGTCCAAATACAATAATATCAAGTAAGGAATTACCCATAAGTCTGTTTTTACCGTGGATACCGCCAACAGCTTCACCAGCAACAAATAGATTCTTTACATTTGTTGTCATACCATCTGGTGTTATGTCTAAACCACCATTTTGATAGTGAAGTGTCGGATAAACTAATATCGGTTCTTTACGAATATCTATATCATATTTAAGGAACATACGCATCATAGCAGGAATACGTTTTTCAATTGTACCTTCACCGCCGATTTTTTCAATCATAGGTGTATCAAGCCAAACACCCTGACCACTACCAGTATCTACACCATTTTCTCTTGTACTGCATTCTCTGATAATAGAAGCGGCAGCAACGTCACGAGTTTCTAATGGATGCATAAAAACTTCGCCATTAACATTAACTAATTTTGCACCAAGTGAACGTACTTTCTCAGTAACCAAAGCACCGAAAATCTGTTCCGGATATGCTGCACCGGTAGGATGATACTGAAGGGTTTCAGGATAAAGAAGTTTTGCTCCTACACGGTAACCAAGTACTAAACCGTCAGCAGTAGCGCCATAGTGATTAGAAGTCGGGAAACCTTGATAATGCATACGTCCAGCGCCGCCCGTAGCAATAATAACAGTTTTAGCCCTAGCAACAAGCAGATCTTTTGTTTCCATATTCATTAAAACAGCGCCTGCAGCATTGCCGTCTTCATCTAAAATTAATTCTATTGCTGCTGTAAAATCAACAACTGGAATTTCACGGTTTAATACTTCATCACGTAAAGTTCTCATTATTTCAGCACCGGAATAGTCTTTTGCCGCATGCATACGTTTGCGAGAAGTACCGCCGCCATGAGTTGTAATCATAGTACCATCGGCATCTTTATCAAATTCAACGCCTAAATCGCTAAGCCATTGAATTGCTTCAGGTGCATCACAAACAAGCTTTGAGAGAAGCTCTCTCTTAGCAGCAAAATGTCCGCCGCCAAATGCATCTACAAAATGAATAGCCGGAGAATCATTAGCTTTATCAGCTGCCTGAATACCGCCTTCTGCCATCATTGTATTTGCATCGCCTATACGGAGTTTTGTTACTATCATAACATTAGCGCCAGCTTCATTGGCTTCTATTGCTGCTGAAGCACCTGCTCCACCGCCGCCAATAACAAGTACATCTACATCATAATCCGGATTATTAAGATCACCGCTGTCAGCTGAAATACGGCTATGAGCCTGCAATATCTCTGCTAATTCTGTAGGGACCTTTTCACCGCTATTTGGACCAACTTTAAGTATAGCAAATTCATCTTGATTATAATCAGGATGATAAGCCGCTAACAAATCTTCCTTTTGTTTTGCGGTCATACGCTCCGGTTCTAAAGCAATATTTTTTTCTCTTGCTGCTTCAACTGCAGCTAAAGATTTTTGAAATCTTTCCGAATACATAATCTACATCTCCCTCCTTACTTCTCGATTTCACGGTTGTTATAGAGTTCTTTCATTTCATCAATTGGTTTATTCATCAATGCTTCAATAAGCTCAGTGAAAGTACCATCTTTGATCTCTTTAACACGTTCTTCAAGATGTCCACATTTAGGAGCAAGATATTTGCCATTAATTCTACGGGCAAGCATAGCTACCTGTGGATGAGAAATACCAGCAGGGCAACGTGAAGAACATACGCCGCACATTACACAGTCAAAAGATTCTTCTGCACATTTTTCAAAATCACCACGCTGTGCATAAGCAATATACTGCATGACATTAAGCTCTTGCGTACAGCTTTTTGTACATGCATTACAGCCGATACAAGCATAAATTTCCGGATAAAGCTGCATCATAACAGCTTGGGTTGGTGTGATTTTTTCCATATCATAAACCTGTTTGACAAGTGGAAAGAAAGGTAATGTAGCAATATACATATTATCTTCAACTTTAGTCTGACATGCAAGACATGCTTTTAATTCACGATCGCCTTTTATACGATAGATTGTAGCACAAGCGCCACAGAAACCATTACGGCATCCACAGCCTCTGATCAGCTGATATCCTGCATATTCCATAGCACGCATAATTGTCAAATTATCAGGCACTTCATATTTTTTCCCAAACAGAAAAACATTTACCATATTCTCCATACTAATACTCCTTTAATACTCATCCGGCAATTCATCCAACTCATCAAAACGGAAAACCGGACCATCTTTGCAAATATATTTGGAACCGACATTGCATCTTCCGCATTTGCCGATACCACATTTCATACGCATTTCCAAAGTGGTATAAATCTGCGTCTTTTCAAATCCAAGAGAATACAAACCATCCAATGTAAACTTTATCATAATTGGAGGGCCGCAGAGAATAGCGGTTTTATCGGTATCAAATCCAAGTTCTTTAACATAGTTCGGTACAAAACCAACATGACCATCCCAGCCTTCCTGTTCACGGTCAATTGTCAAATGTACATGAACATCATTGCTGTTAGACCAGTCATCTATAATTTCTTTATAATCCAATAAGTCATCCTTACTGCGTGAACCATATACAATATCAATTTTTCCATAATGATCACGGTAATGGAGACAATAATTAATAACAGAACGCAAAGGAGCTAAACCAACACCACCGGCAATAAAAAGCAAATTCTTTCCTGCAAATTCATCATCTACAGGGAATGGTTTGCCATATGGCCCACGTATAGTAATTTGCTGGCCTGGCTCAGCCTGATGCAGCCAATCGGTTACACAACCACATTTTTTAATGGAAAATTCCATATATTCAGTGTTTGTAGGAGAAGAAGTAATAGAAAACATCGCTTCCCCTACTCCAGGAACTGAAAGCATCGCACATTGGCCAGGACGATGCTCAAATGGTTTTACTCCATCAGGTGTAACAACGCGAAAGGTTTTTATATCCGGTGTATCAATTCGAACATCTGTAATGACACCAATCTTTGGAATTAAGGTTTCCTGACGATTATTCATTTTCCTTACCTCCGATCGTTTTCATAACTTTAACGATATTCATAGATATAGGACACTTTGCAAGACAGCGGCCGCAGCCTACACAACTGAATAAACCATCGTTATTTTCTGGATAATATACTAATTTGTGCATAAAGCGCTGACGGAACCGTTCTTTTTGTGTTAATCTCGGTTGACCTGCTGACATTTTTGTAAATTCAGAATACATACATGAATCCCAACAACGGAAACGCACTACGCCTTTACCGGTATTAAAATCCTTTATATCGTAACATTGACAGGTTGGACATATAAATGTACATGTACCGCAGCCAAGACATGCTTCAGATAAACTATCCCATTCAGGAGCATCAAATAATTCTTTTGTTTTACCAGCGCCGAATTTATCAGCAGTTAAACCTGCAAGCGGTAATTTTTTCATGATAGCAGAAACTTTTTCTTTTTGATCATTAACTGCATCTGCATCACATTCTTCTGTAAGCGCTTGCAATTTTTCCAGTAAAGCTGCGCCTTTTTCAGTATTACTCTGCCAAAATACCTCCGAATCAGTTTTCCATACGGAAATATCGCCGGCAGGCTCTGTTGGATCAATACCAAAAGTATGGCAAAAACAGGTTTCTGCAGGTCTTGTACATGCAACAGAAATAATTATTCCATGGTCACGTCTGTTAGAATAGTAACTATCTACCGGGTCTTTTAAAAATACTCTGTCAAGTATATCAAAACTTTTTACATCACAGGCACGAACGCCAAAAACTACAAAATCTTCCGATTCATTACGTGTATCAATTATTTCAATATTTTTGCCGGAACATTTAAATCCCATGAGATCTTCTGTTTGCGGAAAGAAAAAATCTTTAGGACTTCTTACTGTATTAAGAGCATTGCTCCATTTTACACCTTCTGCCCATTCTGAATACTTTGCTTTTCCATCTTTATCATCAACAGGAAGATATAATTTAAAGGAATTTGCAATTTCAGCAAAAACACTATCTAGTTTTTCAAGTGAACATTTACGCATTATCGCCACCCCTTTCAAAAACCTCACCCGGTTCAAGATCGTCGGTGGTATAGTCCACCAGAGGTGCCCTTGTTCCTACTTCAGCACCCGCCTGATAGTCTCCATAAAAACTATTAATATCTTTAATAAATTTACGGTTTAAAAGGTGAAGCGGTATGTGCTGCGGACATACACGGGAACATTCTCCGCAGTCTGTACAGCGGCCTGCTACGTGAAATGCTCTGATTATATGGAACATTTTTTCTTCAAAGCTATTAGCGGCAGCTTTATTTTCTACACCGGAATTTGGATTATCAAATACACATTTTTCACATGTGCAAGCCGGACAGGCATCACGGCAAGCATTACAACGGATACAGCGTGAAAGTTCATTTTGCCAGAAAGCAAAACGTTCATCCGGAGTCATAGCCTCGATTTCAGCTACCTCATCAAAACGATGTGATTCAATAACATCGCCGTCTTCACCCAAAAGCTCATCATAAGCAACATGTTTCTTACTTTTACAGTTCATGCAGCGTTCAGCAAACACTGACTCAGCAGAAACTGAAATAGGTTCATCTGAATATAAAGTGTGCACATTAAGTTTATCGCCAGAAGCGTCAATAGAAATAATACCATCGCCGCAAGCTGCTTTTATTTTATCTATATCAGCCATTCCTTCGCATGGAATACCTACTGCATACACTTTTTCACGATCAAAACGGTGTTCAGTTAACAGCTGATTAAAGCTGTATGTATCACATGGTTTAAGGAAAACAAGCATTTTGCCATTGCATTTACGGGTTTTTGAAACAAGATATTTAGAAAAATTTGCTCCGCAGAAATCATTCCATACAAAATTTTCTCTTAATTCATTTTCATCATTAAATACAGCAGGCGTAATATCGTAATCGAACTGGCCTTTTTCCCAACCGAGAACACATTCCACCGTTCCATCTGAAAGCAGAGAAACTGCTTTGTCAATAAGTTGTTCACGGGTTATCTTTTGCATCGCAGATCCTCCAATCTTTTGTTTTCACCAAGTGCTGCAACTTTTTCGGTAAAATCGTTCATTGTAGCGGCAAATTTTGCACCTTCTGCCGCTGAAACCCATTCTACACGGGTACGTTCTCTTTCAATGCCCAAATAATCAAGCATTGAGAAAAGCAATGCCATACGGCGGCGTGTAAAATAGTTTCCTGATGTATAGTGACAGTCGCCTGGATGGCAACCACAAATAATTACACCGTCTGCACCGCGCTGAAATGCACGAAGAACAAACATCGGGTTAACTCGACAAGAGCATGGTACCCTGATAATCTTTACATCAGCAGGATAATTCAGGCGGTTGTTTCCGGCAAGATCCGCTCCGGCATATGAACACCAGTTACAGCAGAAAGCAACAATTAAAGGTTTATATTCATTTATTTGCATATAGCATCCACCTCCGCCATAATTTGTGAGCTTGCAAATCCGCGCAGATCCATTGCACCAGATGGACAAGCAACTGTACATGCACCGCATCCCTGACATACTGCAGGATTTACAACTGCAATACGCCTGATTGCTGTTGTTCTATCCGGCATACGGAATTCTTTATCTTCATAAGTAATAGCGCCGTATGGACATACACGCTCACAAGAAGAACAACCGTTACACATCCATTCATCTGAATGGGCAACACATGGATTGCCAGTAAGCTTATCTTTTGCAAGAAGACCGATTACTTTTGAAGCTGCTGCTCCTGCCTGGGATACTGTTTCTGGAATATCTTTTGGACCCTGACAGGTTCCTGAAAGGAATACGCCGGCAGTTGGACTTTCAACCGGGCGAAGTTTTGGATGAGCTTCAGTAAAGAAGTCATTTGTATCCATACTTGCTGTAAGCATAGTCGCAAGAGGTCTGGCAGATTTATCCGGTTCAATAGCTGCTGCAAGAACTACTAAATCTGCATCAATATGCATCTGTTTATTAGTAAGCAAATCAGATGCCTGAACCTTCAGTTTATCGCCTTCAGGCGTAACCTTGCCTACCATACCTTTTACATAATGAACATCATATTCTTCAACTGCACGTCTATAGAATTCATCAAAATTCTTACCCGGTGTTCTTACGTCAATATAAAATACATATACATCCGTATCCGGATATTTATCCCTTGTAAGCATAGCATGTTTTGCTGTATACATACAGCAAATCTTTGAGCAGTATTCCTTGCCCTTTTGAGCGCAAGAATCACAACGAGAACCTACGCACTGTACAAATACAATCGTATGCGGATGTTTTCCATCAGAAGGACGTAAAAGCTTACCGGCAGTAGGTCCTGCAGCATTTGTCAAACGTTCAAATTCAAGCGATGTTATAACATCTTTTGATTGGCTGTAAGCAAATTCATCAAATTTATCCATACTGATAGGATTATAACCGGTTGCTACTACAATAGCGCCGTATTTTTCTTCAATAAATTCATCTTTCTGTTTATAATCAATAGCGCCTGCGGTACATACTTTAGAGCATACGCCGCATTTGCCGGTTTTAAGCATTGTACAGTAATTAGGATCAATTGTAGCTACCTTTGGAACTGCCTGAGCAAATGGGATATATATAGCACGGCGGTTATCCATACCAAGATTAAATTCATTAGGAACCTTCTTTTGAGGACATTTTTCTGTACATAATCCACAGCCTGTACATACATCTTCTTTAACATAACGCGCATGCTTTTTAATTGTAACATCAAAGTTACCTACAAAGCCTTTAACATCGGTAACTTCACTGTATGAAAAAATACGAATTTTATCATTTTGTGCTACGTCAACCATTTTTGGTGTAAGAATACAAGCAGCACAGTCTAATGTTGGGAATGTTTTATCAAGCTGTGCCATCTTGCCGCCAATTGTAGGCTTTTTCTCAACAATATCTACCGGGAAACCAGCATCAGCAATATCTAATGCAGTCTGGATACCAGCGATACCGCCGCCGATTACCAAAGCCCTCTTAGTAACAGGTGTTTCACCTGGCGTAAGAGGTGTATTTAAATTAACCTTTGCTACAGCTGCTTTACCTAAGATTATAGCCTTTTCTGTACCTATAGGCATATCCTTATGTACCCATGAACATTGTTCGCGGATATTGGCAATTTCAACCATATAAGGGTTTAATCCTGCCGCAGCTGCTGTTTTACGGAATGTAGCTTCATGCATACGTGGAGAACAGGAACATACAACTATTCCAGTTAATTTATGTTCTGCAATAGCTTGTTTGATTATATCCTGACCCGCTTGTGAACACATATATTGATAATTGGTGGAAAAGACGACACCTGGTTCGTTTTTCAGAGCATCCGAAACTGCCTGTACATCAACTGTACCGGCAATATTACTACCGCACCAACATACAAAAACACCAATTCTTTGCATTTGTCTTTTCCTCCTTACTTACTATATTTTCTAAATGCACTGACAATGGCCTGTTGTGGAATATCTTCATCCAATAATTCCGGTACATCATCTGCAGTCATATGATTTGCACCCTGCTTGCGTATAGCAATAAGGCGTACTGCTTCAACTAATTTTGCCGGTTCTACTGAACGTGGACATCTATCGATACAGGCGAAGCAGGACAGACATCTATAAAGAGACTGGGAATTGAGAAGACGCTCAATATCACCATTTTTCACCATACTTACAAATTGGTGTGGATGGTATTCCATTTCATCATAAGCCGGACATGTTGCAGAACATTTTCCGCAGCTCATACATTTTCTTGGATTAACACCGCTCATGCGCAGTATTTCTTCCTGAAGATACTTATTATTTTTATCCATTTGTATCCTCCTTTACACCAAGCGCTTGTGCTAATAACTCTGTAATGTATAATACCGGCATATCTGTACCGTTTTTAAGCAGGTTATATCGACAAAGCGGACATGCTGTTACTATCATATCAGCGCCGGCCGCTTTAGCATTTTCCAGGATAGCATCACTTTTCTTCTTTGCTAATTCTGGGCTTTCCATAGTTACATAGCCGCCGCAGCATTCATTACGCAAAGCATAAATAACCGGTTGAGCGCCGATTGCACTGATAAAATCCTCCATAATATGCGGATTTTCAGGATCGTCCATCTGCATTGTAGAGCTAGGTCTTAATAACAGACAACCATAATAAGCAGCAATTTTCTGTCCTTTTAAAGGATTTACTACTTTTCCTTTTATGGTATCAAATCCGATAACATCCCGGAGTAATTCTAAATAATGATATACTTGTGTTTCACCATTATATGCATCCTCCGGCGCCATATAATTATTTACTTTTTGGGCAAATTCGGCGTCATTTTGCATAGCGTGATTAGTCTGTTTAATCACGTTATGACATGCAGAACATACGGTGACCAACGGATAATTTTTTTCATGCGCTGCCTTCAATGCACGAACTGAAGCCAGTTTTGTCGCAATTTCATCTCTAGCCGTTGAAAATACTCCTCCGCAACACTGCCATTCTTCAATTTCTTCCAGAGTTACACCCAATACTTCTGCCGATTTACGGGCATATATGTCCAAATCGATAGCTTTATTTTTTAGAGTGCAGCCTGGGAAATAACTAACCTTCATTCTATTGCCTCCCGTTTAAGCGTTTAAACCATTTCTTCAGGATGAAATACCTCATCGAATTTTTCAGCTGTGAGGAATCCAAGTTCAACACAAGCTTCTTTTAAAGAAATGTTGTCTTTATAAGCTTTTTTCGCTGTTTTAGCAGCATTTTCATATCCTATATATGGATTAAGCGCTGTTACTAACATAAGCGAATTATATAAATTATGATGCATTTTTTCTTTATTTGCAGTAATGCCTACAGCGCAGTTTTTATTAAATGATGTAATGGCATCTGCAAGCAGCCGTGCAGACTGCAAGAAATTATAAATGCATACAGGCATAAATACATTAAGTTCAAAATTGCCTTGTGAGGCAGCCATACCTACTGCAACATCATTGCCTATTACCTGTACAGCAACCATTGTTACAGCTTCGCACTGTGTAGGATTTACTTTGCCTGGCATAATTGAAGAACCTGGTTCATTTTCAGGAATAAATATTTCTCCTAAACCATCGCGTGGGCCGGATGCCAACCAACGTACATCATTGGCTATTTTCATCATATCGCAGGCAAGAGCTTTCATAGCGCCATGTGCAAACACCAATTCATCTTTTGATGTAAGCGCATGGAATTTATTTTCAGCTGTCTTAAATGGTTTATGTGTTATATTGCCTACTTCAGCAGCTACTGTTTCTGCAAATGATTTAGGAGCGTTAAGGCCGGTACCAACTGCTGTTCCGCCAAGAGCTAATTCATGAAGCGGTTCAATTGCGCGAGTAATTAATTCTATATCCTTTTCAAGGCTGGAACGCCAACCGCTTATTTCCTGGCTGAATTTAATCGGTGTTGCATCTTGAAGATGTGTTCTTCCGCTTTTAACAATACCTTCATTTTCGCTTTCTAAACGTTTAAATGTATCAATAAGCTCTTTTACAGCAGGAATAAGTTTGTCTTCTAGAGCTATAACAGCGGCAATATGCATAGCTGTAGGGAAAGTATCGTTAGAAGACTGGCTCATATTTACATCATCATTAGGATGAAGAAGTTTTTGTCCAAGAATTTGATTGCCTCTATTAGCAATTACTTCATTAGCATTCATATTAGATTGAGTACCTGAACCTGTCTGCCATACTACCAATGGAAAATGGCTGTTAAGTTCACCGGACATTACTTCATCACAAGCCTGCATAATAGCGTCCAATTTTTCTTTTGTCATTTTTTCCGGACGAAGTTTATTATTAGTAATTGCCGCTGCTTTTTTTAATATGCCAAAAGCATGAATGATTTCCATCGGCATTGTTTCAATACCGACACCGATTAAAAAGTTTTCATGACTTCTTTGTGTTTGCGCTGCCCAAAGACGATCAGAAGGTACCTTTACCTCGCCCATAGAGTCATGTTCAATACGGTAATCCATCGTTTTCATCCTTTCAATATTAATGATTAAAACGTTAAGCTGTTAATAACAGCTTTCAAACTTTCAGCACTTTTATTAAGCGCAGCCAGTTCTTTATCATTTAATGGTAACATTACTTTACTATGTGCGCCTTTACTACCTACTATGTTCAATAAGCTGAGACATATATCATTAAGGCCATATTCCCCATGAAGCATTGTAGAAACTGTTAAAGTAGTGTCTATACCACTAAGTAAGCATTTACAAATATGGCTAACTGACATAGATACAGCATAGAAGGTTGCGCCTTTGCGTCTTATAACTCTGGCTCCGGATTTTTTTACATATTCTTCTACTTCATTTTTCTTTAATTCAGGAAAATCTCCTTCTACATTAAGAAGAGAATGACGGTAATCTTCTACCGGTACATTTGAAATATTTGCAATAGACCATGGAATAAAAGATGAATCACCATGTTCGCCTAAAACATATGCATGTACATTCTGCTGATTAACTGCAAAATATTCTGCAATTCTTGAGCGAAGACGAGCAGTATCTAAAATTGTTCCAGAACCGATAATACGTTGTTCAGGAAGGCCGGAATATTTACAAAAAGCATATGTAAGGATATCTACAGGATTGCTTACAATAACATATGTAGCATCTGGTGCATATGGAATAATTTCCGGGGTAATCGATTTGAGAATATTTACATTAACCTGTGCAAGATCCAGCCTTGACTGTCCAGCTTTTCTTGCTACGCCTGATGTAATTACTACAATATCTGAACCTTTTGCATCGGAATAATTTCCAGCATATATAGTGCAAGGATTACAGAAAGGAGTACCTTGACGAATATCAAGTGCTTCACCTAAAGCTTTTTCTCCGTTAATATCAATCATAACAATTTCAGAAGCAAGTCCAGCAATTGTCAAAGTATATGCAATTGTAGAACCTACGCTACCTGAACCGATTACAGTAATTTTATTCATAAAATCTCCTCGCTTTGCAATATTTTTTAGTATACCGATTGGCATCCATAATTTTCCTAAGGCTGATTTCATTATCTTATCAGCATCAAATTGAATTTTTTGTTATATGCCAGATAAATACACTGACACAAGCAATCTAGTTACGGATAGTCCGTTTCATATGTACGTCTTCCTGAATATTTTTAAGACAGATCAAAAATTTCATCTTTTAAGCAACAAAATTATCAACAAACTTTTGAACAATCCTGTTACAGATTTGCTTTAATTTCTTTTTCAAAAAAATCATTTAATTCTTCGGGCTTTACTGAAAACAATTTATCGTTTACAGACACCGAGACAGCTGGTTTACATAATCCCATACAAAAAGAGCCACAGCATTCTACCTTATCTGATAGACCATTTTGCTCAATTAAATTTTGTACACCGTCTATTACCTGCTGCGAACCTTTTAAATGACAGGAACTTCCAACACAAACCGAAACCTTCATCATAATTCATCATTCTCCTTATTGCATGTAGTTTGGATGTCGTATAATACCCCCCTGTATTACATATATGATATTATTTTAACAAACTATTCGACATTTTTCAACTATATAAGCAAGAAAAAATGTAAAATTGGCTTAAAAATATTTCAATACTTTGTAGTAAATGACAAAAAACATCCAATATAATGTATTATTACATAGATTTTTCTTTTCAATAAAATAAAACGCTAAAACTATAAAATAATCTTAGCATTTTGTCGTATTTATATCTATCGCAACTTACTATTTTTTATATTATAAATTAAACGGCTTATTATAGATAAAAAATAAACATACAGAACCTGCCACCAAAATAATAGCTGTTATAAGAAATATATTACCTGTTTGTGAAATTATTAAATAAATCAGTATTATTAAAATTATTATTTGCTTATGAAGCATTTGCAGCATTGTTCATATGGCTTGAGAAATATTTTACTTCATATCTTCTACAGTTTAAGTCGGTTTATATTCGCCTGGAACAGCAGGTAATATACCGCATCATATTTTCCATCATACCATCATAACCAAATTCATGGAATATAAAACGAAATTCAGTTGCAGATATATTCTCCCTACCTGAACATTTTATCCTGCAGTTACCACTGATAACAAATACCAGCATCTTTTATTTTTTCAATCCCTGTGCTAGTTCCTCTGCACTTTCCTATTCGCCATTAATAGATAGATCTCCTATAACAACTAACATCTTCTGTTTATATTCAATAACTTATTGATTGCTTTATCCATAACACCAGTACTTTTATTTTTCAGCCTGAAACCAGTTCCGGTTTATTAATTTTGTTAGCCTAACGGTATCAAAGGATAATAATGCAGATTATATAATCCTTCATATTTGTTTTGCCAGATATTGCATCTTTACTTGTATCCATTACTATGGTTTTGCCTACTTATACAATCCATTAAAACAGCTGCCATTGTCATATGGCATGCTCTTTTAATTTTTAAGCTATCGCCACTACTCACATATATTATCTTATATATATCTCTCAATATTTAATTAACACAAAAAAGCTACTCGGCAAAATATTTATCGAGTAGCTTTTTATAATTTTGTAATACTTTAATATTTAATATATAGAAAATCCTATAAGATGTCAGCCATATTTTATATTAAGCATGTAAATGCCTAACAAAATTTATTTAATAAAAGTATTTAATGCTGATATTTAATAAGCCCGCATACTTTTGACAGTTCCATTATTAATAATGGAATTAAAATCAAACCTAATCCAAGCAGATATAGCTGCCACGGTAATAATACTAAACCAAAAGCAATTCTCACCGGTGTAAATAGTACCAGACATACCAGAATGATAGAAACCAATGCCGCCCAATTAAGTTTATGATTAGTAAAAAGCCCTATTTTAAACAGTGAATGATCTGAACGCATATTATACGCCTGAACTATCTGTGATAAAGACAACACCATAAACGCCATGGTCTGGCCACCAGCCAGATTACCAGTAACATTTTCTCCTACTATAAATCCAATTAAAGTCAAGATTGCGAACATTAAACCCTGTAGTACTACACGAAGTCCTAATCCATGTGCAAATATACCTTCGTCTTTAGCCTTTGGTTTGCGATTCATTATATCAGGTTCCACTGCTTCCATACCCAAAGCAATAGCTGGTAAAGAATCGGTTACTAAATTGATCCATAAAAGCTGCATAGATAAAAGAGGTGTCTTATGCCATAATAACATGGCGGCGAAAACTGTGATTACTTCACCAATATTAGTACCAAGCAGAAAACCAACTACTTTACGGATGTTAGCATATATCCCTCTGCCCTCCTGAATAGCATCCACAATAGTAGCAAAATTATCATCTGTTAATGTCATATCCGCTGCACCTTTTGCTACATCAGTACCAGTAATCCCCATAGCGCAACCAATATCAGCAGCTTTTAATGCAGGTGCATCGTTAACTCCATCGCCTGTCATGGAGACGACTTGACCTTTTCTCTGCCATGCCTTAACAATTCGAATTTTATTTTCAGGAGACACACGGGCATATACAGAAATGTTTTCTACTTGTTTATCTAACTGTTCATCAGTCATAGCGTCAAGCTCCGATCCTGTAATTGCACAGTCATCTGTCTGCATAATACCAAGCTCTTTTGCAATTGCGGAAGCGGTCACTACATGGTCTCCAGTGATCATCACCGGTTTTATGCCAGCCTTACGACAGGTTTCTACAGCTAATTTTGCTTCTGGACGAGGCGGATCGATCATACCGACTAAACCCATCAACGTTAGATTGCTTTCCAATTCATCTGTAGTAGGATTTTGGGGAACTGTATCAATTTCTTTATATCCAATAGCTAATACCCTCAATGCATCCCTGCTCATAATATCGTTCATATTCTTGGCGGTCTCGATATCTCCAACAATACAGCGTGAAGCCATTATATCAAATGCACCCTTGACAATAACAATATTCTTACCATCTATATTGTTGACAGACGTCATAAGTTTGCGGTCGGAATCAAATGGAATCTCTGCCAAACGCGGATAAGCCTTATTTAATTGTTCTTGTTCCATACCATTTTTATATGCAGCTACGATTATAGAAGTTTCGGTTGGATCACCAATGTGTTGTTCTTTTCCGTCCGGCTTAAATATTACAGATCCATTGCAACATAAAGTTCCATAACAAAGTAATTGTTTGGCAGCTTTGGAATTTTCACTACTTATTTCTTCAAGATTATCAGAATCATTAATCCATACTTTTTTTAAAGTCATACGGTTTTGTGTAAGTGTTCCCGTCTTATCAGAACATATAATAGAAGCACTACCCAGTGTTTCTACCGCAGGTAAACGGCGTATTAAAGCATTTTTCTTTACCATACGCTGAACACCTATAGCTAAAACAATCGTAACTATAGCAGGCAAACCTTCTGGAATCGCAGAAACTGCTAATGAAACTGCCGTCATAAAAATTTCCAGCACATTAATACCGCTTAAAATACCTACAATAAAAATTATTGCACAGGCAATCAACGCTAATATCCCTAAATATTTACCAAGTTGAGCCAGTTTTTTCTGTAATGGTGTTTGTGTGCTATCTTCACCTTCCAGCATTCCAGCAATTTTACCCATCTCAGTATTCATACCTATACTAGTTACCACAGCGGTAGCTGTACCATATGTTATACTGCACCCGGCAAATACCATATTGCTACGGTCACCCAGCGGGGCTTTATCTTCAACAATTGCATCTGCATCCTTTTCAGAAGGTACAGATTCACCTGTTAAAGCAGATTCTTCACTTTTAAGACTTACACTTTTTAATAATCTAGCATCTGCTGGGACAAAATCTCCGGCCTCCAAACGAATAATATCGCCTGGCACTAGTTCTGAAGCATCTATAACTTTTTCTTCTCCGTCGCGTATTACCCTTGCATGTGGTGCTGACATATTTTTTAGAGCATCAAGCGCCTTTTCTGCTTTACTTTCCTGTACCATACCCATAATAGCATTGAGTACTACAATAAGCAGAATTAGTACCGGCTCAAAAAATTCCATTACATCTCCTTCAATACAGGCGATTACAAAAGAAATTACAGCGGCAATTAACAGTATTATGATCATTACATCCTTAAATTGTTCTAAAAAACGCTGAAGATTAGTTTTTTTCTTTTTTTCATTCAATTTATTGGGACCGAATTCAACTTGAAGTTTTTTTACCTGATCAGAATACAACCCCCTTTCTTCAGATGTAGAAAGATTTTTTATAATTTCTTTCTTAAGCTTACTGTGTGTTGACAACGATAATTCCTCCTAAATTTTCATGTAATATTACTGAATATAAAAAATTATAGCAAAATCTCTTATTGCTTCATTGGACAAAAGAATCATAATGTTACACTTTTTCTCTTTTAGATGTAAGTGTTACGTTTTTTAGACACTTATATGAATTTGTCCAAAATAATAAGAAATAAATGACAGGTCTATTTGTTGTATTTCATCTGTCTCTATGTTATATTTATAATAATAGTAATTAAATGGGAGGTAAAGTTTTGCCAGACTCCAATATTACTAAGCGGGCTTTAGCTGCTGCGCTTAAGGAATTAATGGAAACGGAACCCTTCACCAAGATCAGCGTAAGCGAGATTTGCAAAAAGTGTGATATGAGCCGAAAGAGCTTCTATTATCATTTTAAAGATAAATATGATTTGGTAAACTGGATTTATTATACAGAATGTGTAACATCACTGCAGGAAAAGGGCTATAATAACGGATGGGATCTAATGGATGAACTTTGTGTATATTTTTATGATAACAGAGTATTTTACCGTAAAACTCTAACTGTGGAAGGCCAAAATTCTTTTTCTGAATATTTTCGTGATATTATTGTACCAATTATTTTTGATGATGTAGAACGTATTTTTGGAAAAGATGAATCCAACAGGTTCTATGTGGATTTTTATGCTGATGCTTTTCTTGCAGCAATAAAGCGCTGGCTGCTTGATAAAGATTGTATACCTTCCGAAGAATTCGTATCTCGTTTAAAAAAATGTCTCCTTGGGATTTCTCACAATATTGTAAAAAACTATGCGGATAATATAATATGATAAAATCCAAGAGAATAATTATTTTTTGATTTTAGATGTTTATAGTAGATTATAAGTAAATCACACCGTTAATTGATCTGCAATGGTGTGGTTTTTTTGCTAACTTTTACAATATTTCTTCTAATAAATGATAAGAAATATTGTACTGAAATTCCTTCAAGATATCTTAATGTATATATAACATGTATATATAACCTAACATCCAAATCAAATCCAGCTAGACATTCTTCCTCTGATCATCAAGAAATCTTGTTTCATATTCATGCAAATAACTGGATAATGTTGCCCATGTCGTGTATATATAACATATTGATATGTTTCATTTTGTACTACATGAGAATAAGAAACATCTGCCTTCAGTATAATAGATACAGGATGAACTGGTAATATAAATTTAAGCCATCTATCGATTAAGATATATTTCTTATCTTTTCTCTATATTGATGATGAACATCACTTAGCATCATCCATTTCGTAACTGTTAGCAAGTTTTTTGCATATCTTTATTAGCATAAACAAGAATTATAACATTTTTTCTTATTTTCATTATAATTTTCTATAAAGATAATATATGTATCAGGACCTAATTCAATACCCTATCTTAGTACAAATATATAAGAATCAGGTTCTAATTTTAATTATTCTTTATTAAAGCTACATTACCCTAAATCAAACAATTTATAAAAATATGCATTATAATATTAAATAAAACATCTCTGGTTACGTTACTGTAAAAAAGGGGGCGCCTGCGTGCAACCATATGAAATATGGTTGCCAAATGCAAAATAATTTGCTAAATAAAGATGATGTGTATTTAAGATAATTTTAGTTTTCCTTATTAACTCAGTCTGAATATT
>CALWVB010000047.1 GCA_944384895.1 uncultured Clostridia bacterium
TACATATTTTTTATTATTGCCCTGTGATAAATTAACGGCTATTATTTTGCATCCGGCGCATCTTAAAAAGATGCGCTACGCAGGCGCCCCTAGCTGACTTTAAGCCAAGAACTGCCCTAAAAAACAAAATATGCTGCATTTCAATGCAGTTCACAGAAACTCTCTACTGAAAAATAGTTGAAATGATTCTTATGGGGGAGTGCATCAAAAAGACACTGCCTAAATATTTCTTATAATGGTTATTTATAAAAGAAAATGTATTAATGATAATTAAAGTGAAAAATAAAACGCCGCAGTGAAAATCTATAAGAGAAATATATGATAATATTAAAAATAAAGATATACCAACTATAGAATCAATAATTTTTATATGTCTTTTTATTGACAGTTGTTTTTTTATTTATATAAGTTTTATCATATAAAGACATGTTATTTTGTTTTGTATTATTTTAAATTTATACGTTTGCTGAAATTAAATATATAATAAAATACGGTTTTATATTAGTTTTTATAAATTATATTTTAAATATATCATATTTTCACATAAAACCCCGTTTTCATATATTGGTTCAGGATAATTATCTGTAAAAAAACCATATATTGTATGAGAATATACAAAGCCAAGGCGTTTATAAAATCCAACGCCATAATCAGACGTACCTACTATTATAGTATGATATGTATTTTTTAATATATTAAAAAGATATTTTATTAAATAGCTTGCATATCCCATATTTTGAAAATGAGGTATAGTAGCTATATTTTTTATTTCAATTATACCATTGCCTAAATCCATTATTACACATTCGCAAATATCACCATATTGTTTATCATTTAAAATATACATATCGCTTTTATTGAGATATTTATTCAGCATATTTTCATCAGGATCAGCAAGTAATAATAATGAAAGATATTTTTGTTTATTATTAGTTTTACTAATAGTAATATTTTGATTATTCATAATAAAACCTTGATATAAAATATAGATTATTTTATTTATCACATATAGATAAAAAAGCAGCAAGGCCGCCGCGTTTACCGCCTGTCGCTCTATGGGAAAATAAAGTATCACTGTTGCAACGGGTACAGATATTAGCAACTGTAATATTTTCAGCTAATACGCCTGCGCTAATTAATAATTGGCGGTTTATTTCCCATAAATCCAAATAAAATTTCTTATTATCTTTAGGGAATATACAGCTTTGTTTATCAATTTCATCTATTTTTATAAATTCATCACAACAGGCTTTATCTACTTCATAACAGCATTTGCCTATAGACGGACCTATTGCGCATAATAAATCTTTAGCATTACAAGAAAATTGTTTATTAAGTTCAGATACCATTTTACAGCCGATTTTTGCAGCTGTTCCACGCCAGCCGGCATGAGCAAGGCCGATTACTTTTTTTATTGGATCTACAAAATATAAAGGAACACAATCAGCATAATGAGTTACTAAAACTAATCCCGGAGTATTAGTAATAAGGCCATCTACGCTTTGCATATCTTTATTGCGCCAGATACCAATACCTTTATCTTTTTCAGTTACAGTCCGAATATAAGTATGATGGTCTTGAGCAGAAAATACTAAATTATCTGGATTTACGCCTATTGCTTTACTTATTCTTATATAATTTTCCTTAACATTTTCATCAGGATCGCCTCTGTTAAAAGATAAATTCATTGATTCAAATATACTCTTGCTTACACCGCCCAAACGTGTAGAAAAGCAATGCTTTATAAAGGATAGGTTATCATAAACAGGAAAAGTAAGATATGTTACATTATTATTAATATTAACCTTCATATTGCCATCAGATAAAGACATAGTATAATGTTCTCCTTAAAAATTAATTATAATTATATTTATTATATCATGGGTAAATAGAAATATATACCTAAAAATATTAATAACAGTATATTAGAAAGTTTTATGAAATTAATAAGAGTAATTTAAATTATAAAAATAAGACAGTGTAATAATTATAAAAACTAATATAAAATCCCAATTATTTTGAGCAGACAGGTTAATATAAAAGCACAGCTTAAATGGGGGGCGCCCGCTAGCGCATCTTTTTAGATGCGCTTTATGCAAAATAATAACTTTATAAAAATATATAGGATAGCAATAAAAAACCTCATGGTGTTTTAAAAAATCTCATCTTAATATAACATATTATTTTGCAAGGCCAACCATATTTTATATGGTTGGCCAGAGGGCGCCCCCTTAAAACAGTACCGGAACTGATTAGTTTAAATAAAATACATTAATAAAAATTATATATTGTTATTATAGTAATTAACAGGATATGGCATAATTTAAAAGATATTATATAATTTTTTATCTTATATTAATATTATATTATTGAAAATAATTATTATATAAATAAGATTTAAAAAATAAAAAAAGAGGGGAAATTATATTAAACTAAAATATAATTTCCCTTTTTATAATGATTATATTTGAGCTTTATTTTTAATATCTCTTGCGACAACTATACCTGTAACAGAAGCCTGCATAAGACCGCGGGTAATACCTGCGCCATCGCCTATAGCATAAAGTCTTTTTATTTTTGTTTCAAAGTTATTATTAACTTCAATTTTAGATGAATAAAATTTAACTTCAACGCCATAAAGCAAAGTATTTTTAGAATAAAGCCCAGGAGCTAATTTATCAAAAGCTTTTAATGATTCTACAATAGAAGTTAAATGCCTATGAGGTAAAACAAAGGATAAATCTCCAGGTACAGCGGTAGCTAAAGTAGGTATAGTAGTGGATTTAGCAAGACGTGATGCATCAGTACGTCTTCCTTGTAATAAATCACCTAAACGCTGAATCATTATACCGCCGCCTGTCAGCATATTTCCAAGGCGGGCTATATATCGGCCATAATCTATAGGCTGGTTAAATGGTTTAGTAAATTTTGTGGATACAAGCAATGCAAAATTAGTATTATTAGTATGCATAGACGGATCACTATAACTATGCCCGTTTACAACTGCTATATTGCCATTATAATGTTCTTCACTGACTAAACCGCCTGGATTCATACAAAAGGTACGTACTTTATTTTCAAAAGTATCAGAATAATAAACTAATTTAGCTTCATATAAATACTTTGTTAAATGATCCATTATAGAATTAGGTACTTCTACTCTAACGCCAATATCCACTTCATTATTTATAGTAGGGATTTTTAAGTTTTCAGCTTCATGCATCATCCAATCAGCGCCGCCCCGTCCAGGCGCTGCTACTATATATTTTGCATTTATATTATATACACCATCAGATCCTTTTACTTTAACTGCTTTAGCATTATTATTTTCTATTATTATTTCAATAGCGGTTGTATGTTCTAAAAAAGTAAAATTATTTTGTTCAGATAAATAATTATACATTTCTTTTAATACATTAAAGCCATTTTCCGTACCCATATGTCTTACAGGGCATCTGATAAGCCGGATATTATTACGGCTTGCTTGATATGCTATTTCTTCTACTTTTTTATCATTTAATCCATGTACTTTATTTGGAGCGCCAAAGTTAAGATAAATGGAATCAGCATATTTTATTAGTTCATGCGCTTTATTTATGGGCATATAATCGGTTATATTACCGCCCACTTCTTCAGATAAAGATAATTTTCCATCAGAAAATGCACCTGCTCCAGCCCAACCGCTCATTATATTACATGGATTACAGCCTATACATTTCCCCAAATTTCTTAACGGGCATTTACGGTTATCTATCCGGCTGCCTGAATCAATTAATATAATATTTGAATCCGGCATGATTTTTGTAAGTTCTAAAGCTGTAAATATACCAGCCGGACCTGCTCCTATTATTAATACATCGCAGTTTTTCAATTTAATACACCTTCTAAATATTATGCATAATAAAATTATTTATGGATTAATTTTTTAAGTGATTTATATTAAGCTGAATTAATATAATAATTAAAATCTAACATATTTATCATAGAAAATGTTTTCAGTTACGCTGCCTAAAAGGAGGGGGCGCCTGCGTTGCCACCATATTGTAATGATAAGCAACCAAAACTTTTAACAAGAAACATGTTAAAATAATGAAAATCAGGCATATATCCTGTACAATATGGCGGCTAAATGCAAAATAATTTGCAATAATAAGGATTAACATTTAATAATAAAAATAAGGTTTATTAATAAGCTCACATTGCTTAATATAATAATTATTTTGCATCCCAGCGCATCTTAAAAAGATGCGCTACGCAGGCGCCCCCTTTTCTTAAGACGGGTATTTTTCTGTTTTATATTTTTACTACAGCTTATTTTTTCATATTAGCTTTTCTTTAATATTATTGAAATTATCTTTGCATATATAATCTGTAATATACAATAATCCATATATATTTTAACAATATTATTTTTATTATCTAATATTTACTAACCTTGACATATATTTGATTTTAGCATAAAATCGGAAGGGTTACAATTATAGAATAAATCTGTAAAATTAAAACAACAGTAATATTCATAAAGAGGGTTATATTTTATATGAGGATGAGAAAAAAGAAATGGGCGCAGCCTGAACTTAATGCATGCCAGTATTTTATAAAAAATCCAAGGGATTATATAGGTAATTGGATAAATCAATTTGCAAATATAAAACCGCTTTATCTTGAAGTGGGTTGTGGAAAAGGACAATTCGCAGCTAATCTTGCTTGTTTTAATAATGATATCAATTTATTAGCAGTTGATATGATAAGTAATATGTTAGGTGTTGCAAGAAGAAATATTGAAAGAATATATACTGAAAATAACCGTCAAATTGATAATATACTTATAACATCACATGATGTATCACAAATTGATATGATGATGGATGAAAATGATACTGTTGACAGAATGTTTATAAATTTTTGTAATCCATGGCCTAGATTAAAACATAATAAAAGAAGGCTTACCCATCCAAGACAATTAAATAAATATAAAATATTCCTTAAAAAACATGGACAAATACATTTTAAAACCGATGATGATAATTTATTTAATGATTCAATAGATTATTTTGAACAATGTGGTTTTGATATAATTTATTTGACAAGAGATTTACATAACAGCGATTATAAAAATAATATTATAACTGAACATGAACTAATGTTTTCATCTGAAGGAATTCCTATAAAATTTTTAATTGCTCAAAATAAATAAGTAATAATAAAAGGGAAGTATATAGGTTACTTCCCTTTATTTTTTTAAACATAGTAATACCTTTTAAGCATAGACGATTGAACAATATAAGTATTAGACATATTAGAAATAAGGTTTTATAATAAAAGAAAAGATATC
Source organism: uncultured Clostridia bacterium (assembly GCA_944384895.1). GTDB lineage: Bacteria > Bacillota > Clostridia > Oscillospirales > Acutalibacteraceae > RGIG7067. The sequence goes on from CALWVB010000047.1 coordinate 5,336, forward strand.
GCTGATTTTTTTATATATTTATAGTATGACAATATGATAGTAAAAGCTATATTATCCTAAATCAAACAATATATAAAAATATGTAATATCGCATCTCTGGTTGCGTTACCGCAAAAAGGGGGCGCCTGCGTGCAACCATATGAAATATGGTTGCCAAATGCAAAATAATTTGCTCAATAAAGAAGATGAGCATTTAAGATAATACTAGTTTTCCTTATTAACTAAGCCTGAGTATTAAAAAATTATTTTGCGTAAAGCGCATCCTTTGGATGCGCTGCGCAGGCGCCCTCATAAACGGTACTTTTACATTATCTGTTGCTTTTTTATTTTAGTTTATTATTTATTCTTTTGTTTTGAGTGATTTAAATTATCTTAGAAAAGGCAAAGAAATATAACTATAGTATTACGCAGATTTAAAGATATAATCAATATGATTAATTATTCAGTTAAGAAAGGTTTTACAATTTAAAAAACCATGGGTTTTATTAAAACATTAAAATTATATATGAGATATTAAACTAATATTAATAAAAACAATAAAGGAGCAATATATTATGGAAAACTTAGAAAATAAAGCTATTTTTGAAAGAGGACCTGAAAATCCATTTGGTAAATATTTTATTGGTAAAAGTTATCTTAATATGCTGTCTACTCAGGGAATATCCATAGGGAATGTAACATTTGAACCAGGCTGCCGTAATAATTGGCATATACATCATGCTGATAAAGCAGGCGGACAAATACTTTTATGTACTTATGGACGTGGATGGTATCAGGAATGGGGTAAACAACCAAGAGAGCTTCATGAAGGCGATATTGTTCATATTCCAGCTAATGTAAAACATTGGCATGGTGCGGCAAAAGATAGCTGGTTTATACATTTATCATTGGAAGTACCAGGAGAAAACTGTTCAAATGAATGGCTTGAACCAGTTGATGATGCTCAATATAATAAATTAAAATAATATATACCTTGTATTAACTATTTAATTAATACAAGGTATGAACAATATTATCTTAAAAAGCTAAAGTTAATAATATATCCGTGCTTTAAATAGGGGGCGCCTGCGTGCAACCATATTGTAATGGCAAATAACCAAAATCTTTACAGGGAACATGTTAAAATAGTGGAAATCAGGCCTATATACTGCACTATATGGTTGCCAAATGCAAAATAATTTGCTAAATAAAGATGGTGAGTATTTAAGGGAATATTAGTTTCTCTTATTAACTCAGCCTGAATATTTAAGAAATTATTTTGCGTAAAGCGCATCCAAAGGATGCGCTGCGCAGGCGCCCCTCATTAAGGTAAGGTTACTGGTAATATTTAAAGGGATATTAAAATGTTTTTGTAATAGCCTTTAGTTCCATTTATGATAAAGTCTACAGATATATTGAAATTGATATATTTGTTTTTATTTTATCATTTGTTTATGGGATATTGCATAAATTGTTATAATATAAAATATTAAGAGGATATATCTTTTTCGTGATATATCCTCTTAAATTATATAATCATATTATTATATTTTATATTAATATCCAGATTCATCTAATTTTTCATAAACCTGATATTCTTCCCAAATATGTTCAAGTTCATTAAAAGTACGGGTAACGCTGTCTTTATGTTTCATAGCAACTCCGGCAATTAAAGCATTAATAAGGCTTAAAGGAGCTACAAGTGAATCAGCAAATGATACCATATCGCTTCTAGCTTGAAGCATACAATTAGAATATTGAGCTAAAGGTGACTGAGATGAATCGGTAATAGCTATAACCATAGCTTTACGGTCATGAGCAAAACGTAAAGCTCTTACAACACGGCGGGAATAACGCGGAAAGCTTATACCAATAACAACATCTTTTTCATTAAGGCGTATCATTTGTTCAAATATAGATGTTTCACTGTTGGCTCCTATTTCATGAATATTATCAAAAATAAGATTAAAATTATAACCTAAAAATGTAGCTAAAGCCTGAGAGCTTCTGACGCCGATAATATAAATATTACGTGCTTCGGATATAGCGTTAACAGCTTTATCAAAATCTTCTCTGGAAGTTTCTTCAAGCGTACGTTTTATTTTTTCAATATCTTGATTTAATACGTTTTCCAGGATAACATCTTCGCCAATCCTATTATTTGATACTTCCATACGTTGTAAAGTGGTAAGTTTAGCACGTATCATTTCCTGCATAGCTTTTTGCAATTGAGGATAGCCTTCAAAACCTAATTCAGCTGCAAACCGCACTACAGTAGATTCACTTACACCAACTGTAGAACCTAATTTTGAAGCAGTCATAAAAGCAGCTTTATCATAATGCTCGGTTATATATTGAGCAATAAGGCGTTGCCCTTTTGAAAAGGTAGGGAGCAGGGATTCTATTCTGTTTAGCAAATGATTACTCAAATTCGATTCCCCCTTTAATGCTTATTGTATACTGGCTCCTTGCAAAAATCAAGTATTTTTTGAATATTTTCGGTTATTTTTGCAGGAAATCATATCGATTTATTCAATTGATATATTGAAAAAAGTTATATAAATAGTTTTAAATACATGTTAAGTTTTTTTACATGTATAACTATATTATTTAATAATTATTATCTTAGAATCTTACCGTGTGAAGTAATTATTGTTTTTGCTAGAATTTACATCAGGATTTGTCATAGTGTTTCGTTAGTCGGGCGGTAGAAATTATATTTTGACCTGGTATATATCGTGACTTTGCAGTAGCGCTTTGCTATTTTGAAGTGTATATTATGCACTACAGGAGAATGAATTATTACTTTAACAATAACTTATCTGAGAAAAGCGACAATATTTAATTACCATGTGACTTTGCCGTAGTGCTTTGCCGATCGGGAGACAGAATTAATATTATCGCCTGGGTACACATCTCAATTTGCTGCGGTGCTTCGCCGGTTGCAGTGGGCCTTGCCCACCTACCGGGTATGGGGTTTATATTTTCGCATGAGTACACATCTCGATTTGCTGCGGGTCTCACCCGCCTGCGCTTTATTTTGATTAGGATTTCGCCCTCTGCGAAGGGCGAAACGGGGCTTTGCCCCGTTACCCCACCGCCTTTTGAAAAAGGCGGGCGAAAACTTTGATATTTTATACATCACTTTGTCCCTACCGGGTGATGGGGTTATTCTCCTCGCTTAACTACACACCTCGTTTTGCTGCGCGGCTTCCGCGCCGGCGACGGTCAAGGGCTTTTTTTGAAGCTACGGAATATCCAAAAAAACCTAAATTTTTACCTTGAAGAAAATATTCACCATGGCTGTAAGAAATAAGATTAGCTTTATCCAGGCATAATTTATCATTATCAAATAATTGTTCTTGAGCTAAAACAGATACAGTTTGAGCTATAAATAAATCATGGGAACCTAATTCAATTATTTGTTTTACTTTACAGCCTAATATAACAGGACTTTGTTTTATTCCTACAGCATATTGTAAACCATCTATTTTTATAGTATTTAAATTACAGGCTTTATATTTATCAATATCACGCCCGGATTTTACTCCGCAATAATCAGCAGATTTTACTAAATCTTTATTCACCAAATTTATAGCAAATTCACCGGTATTTTTTATAATATCATAACTATAGCGGGATTTACGTATTGATATACTTACCATTGGGGGATTAGTACATATTGTACCTGCCCATGCTATTGTTATGATATTAGGCTTATCTGTTGGTAATTTTCCTTTACAGGATATCATAACAGCTGGTATGGGACTTAATAAAGCAGATGGTTTCATTTTTTTGTGCATTTTTATATTTCTCCTTTTTAGGAAGATAAAATATTTTAATTAATAATTTTAAGTTTACCATAAAAAACAAAATAAAAGGATAGCTTTTATAAAATTTATAATAGCTATCCTTATTTTTATATATTTATAATTTATATTTTATTAGAAATTAAGCCGCAGGATCAACATCAGCAATATCGCTGCTTTGTGCTGTAGTATCATCGGATACAGTACTGGAAAGCTCAGATGAACTTGCAGGCGCTACAATCGGACCTTTAATTTCTTCAGAATCGCCGATACGGCCTAAATCAAATTTTTGTTTTTCAAAATATGGTTCAGTTGAACGTTCAGAATATGATACGCAATAGGTTATTTGATTTTTATCTGTATCAATAGAATAAAATACATAATAATATTCTTTTGGTTCATCCTCCTTACGTATTATATAATGAGTAAGAGTCTTATTATTCTTATCAGCTAATACTTTAACATTTGGATGAGCTGCTGATAATCTTGAGACTTCTTCAGCAAATTGTGCGTCATCTAAACGCCATTGAGCAAATACATCAAAATTAGTTCCTAATATTGGGAAATTATTTAAATAATAATAATATTTTTCACTTTTAGCATCATCTGGAACAACAGCAGGAAATAAATCCTTAATATCATCAATAAAATAACGTTCCTGAGGTTCAGCTACAGCAGTTTGAGCATTAGGATCAATTGCCTGAGCATTAGGGTCAACTGCTTGTGTATTATCAGTAGCGGCATCCTGGCCTTGAGCTGCTTGATCATCAGCTGCCTGGCCTTCTGTGGTCTGAGCATCAGTAGCTGCTTGTGAAGATGTATCAGCAGTTGTTTCATCTTCTTCTATTTCAGGAGGCTCGGTTTCAGAGATATACTGATCAAAGACTAAATAATTATCTATATCTTTAGTTTCAGATTTAAGACCGCTGAATATTGAAACACCTACAGTGACAACTAAACAGGCTATCATTATTATACTAATCTGCCAGGCTACTGTTAGCCAATCCTCCGAATGAGCAAGAAATGCAAATACTAAACAGGCTATTGCAGGGATAAGCATAATAAGATGGAAAAATGTAAAACCTGAAGCTGAATAAAGATAAGAGCCAATTTTAAATTCTTTGGCCATAAAAAATAATATTGTATAAATTATAGCTATTATTACAAAAAGTATTTTTGTACCTATAACCCAAAAATCGGGTTTGCCATCTTTTATGACAGAATTTCTAAATGCATTCATACCTCCAAAACCCTTTCATATTATTTAGGATATAATCAGTTATTTATTTAAATTATTATGTTTGTAAAAATAATAAATCCTTTAAATTAAGTTATTATAAAATTAGTATGCCTCAATATAATCATATATCAATTAAATATAATATAAAAATCTATTTTCTTATATTCCAAGAGATGCTAATAATCCATATGTGAGCAAAGTCATAATAAATCCGGCGATAAGTACGCCTAAAGCTATTACAGGAAATGCATGCCTTACTTTCATATTCATTAAAGCGGCTATAACTGAACCTGTCCATGCGCCTGTTCCCGGCAATGGTATTGCAACAAATAAAAATAATGCGAACATTTTACAGCGCAATAATATCATTTCTTTATATTGCGGTTCAGTTTTTATCCTTTCGCCCATTTTACGAAAACCTTTTGTTTTTAACATGGTTCTTAATATCCAAGGATCATCTATTTCTTTTTGCTTTTTATCAGCGCGCTTTTCAATTTTACCTGCTAATTTTCCAAATAATTTAGTCTTTTTCATCCATCTTAATATTTTTTCTACAAATAATAGAATAAATACAACAGGTATAATATTTGCTATAAAACATAGGATAAAAGCTCTTATCCAATCTACATCAAGAAAATGTGCGGCTATAAGTCCTCCTCTTATTTCTAAAATAGGAAGAAGAGATATGATAAAGACAACCCAACCTTTTGATATATACTTATCTAAAAATTCCGCTATTGTTACAAATACTTTATCCATTATTAAACCTATCACCAATTATTATAATTTATTCTCACTTTTATCCTTAATACTTCAATTATAATAAAGTTTTAAAAATTTACCATTTAAACTATATTTTACTATAAATGAAGGTATACATGCAAGTATAATTTCATTTATTAATAAAAATTAGTAATTTCGTATTATAGAGTATAATACACTAGATATTATTTGTAAATTAATGAGTAGTAATATTCATAAAAATATAAGATTTATTATTATAAAATTACAATATTCAGTATATATTAATAATTTATTCATTTATTAACATATGTAGATATATTACAATAATAATGTATTTAGTAGTAAATCAGATTTGTTGTTTTTTCATTGTTACTCTCTTTGTTTTTATCCTTTTATAAAGAAAAAGCTGCTTTTTATTTATAAAGCAGTTTTTTCTTTTTTTAATTTGTAAATAGCTGCAATAATGGTTTATATCAATGTATAACATTAATTTTATAATAGAAGTTTTAATAATACAAAACAAAATAGGAATATATGAAAACACATTAGATATAAGGAAAATGTGCTTATCTTGAATATTATGATATATTTTAAAGATATCTAAGTGTATAAGCGGCTGCGTGACATGTTTTAGTCTAGTATATTTGCTTTTTTTATGGAGCCTTTATTTAAAAAGAGCAAAGGAGCGTATGCAGTAAGCATATATCAACAGGCATATTTTCTTTTTAGCAGTCTCTGCCGGAAAAAGGAAAGGGGGGCGCCTGCGAAGCGCATCAAAGATGCGCTGGGATGCAAAATAATGGCTGAAAATTTAGACATGGTAATAATAAAAGACCAAGTATCGTTTTAATAAGCAGTATCTTAATATCACAAATTATTTTGCATATAGCCGCCATATAAAATATGGCGGCGCGCAGGCGCCCCCTCTTAGCTTCCTCTTACCGCTAGTTTTGCTGTGAATTTTAAAATATAATAATTTTGCTGTAACATAATAAAGCTTAATGTTAAAATATATAATTTATGATTAGTATTGATTTCCCTATATTTTTTAGGATATTGAGATGTATAATTTTAAATGTAATATAAAAATCATTAAAAATAAGCGAAAACATTTAAAATAGTGAGAAATGTTAAGCATTAATGAGATATTTTTAAAATCTGAAGAATTTTAAACTCGATTTGACTTTTGTTGACTTTGACCTTTTTTGACCTATGATTATAATTAATATCAGAAAGTCAATAAAGGTCAAATTAATAAAAAGGCTTTTTAGAATGGAAGCGGTGAATATGACATGAAGATAACAGATATAATAGCGCATGAGATATTAGAGATGCTGGATAAAGCAGAAAAAGGAACTGCGGAAATACAGCGTAATGAGCTTGCCAGCGCTATAGGATGTGTACCAAGCCAGATTAATTATGTTATAACATCGCGGTTTACACCGGAACAAGGATATATAGTGGAAAGTAAACGCGGCGGTGGAGGATATATAAGAATCACGCGTGTACGTTATGATAAACCGACAGCTGTTATGCATTTTGTAAATTCAATCGGCGATAGTATAGACAGTGCAACTGCAAGAGTATTTTTAGAAAATCTTATAGAAAGATCAATGATAAATCCTAAAGATGCACGGCTTATATCAGCAGCTATATCGGATAATTGCTTAAAGATATGTCCAAATGAATTACGGGATAAATTGAGAGCAGCTATATTAAAACAAATGCTGACATGTACATTATTGTAAAATAAGAATTAAAGAGATAAAGAGAATATTTGCTGAGGAATTGGATTAATATCATCGCCTGGACCCGAAGGGAATTGAACCCTTTGTCTCTTGAATGGCATTCAAGAACTCTCAGCGAAGATAAATATTGAATTCAGGTAGGATTTACCTGATGTGGATTTGTAATACAAAATCTTTATTTACCAGATGATGAGATTAATATACTCGCTATATATCATGTTTTGTAGAGGGCACTTTGCCGCCCGGCGCGGAAGCCGCGCAGCAAATCGAGGTGTGAAGTTAGGTGAGGATATTAACCCTGCCGCCCGGTAGGAACAAAATATACTAAGGTTTTTTCCGCGGGGAGATAGAAAAAATATTTAACAATAATCTCCCCGCGACTTTGCAGCGGCACTTTGCCGCCCGGGCACGGAAGCCGCGCAGCAAATCGAGGTGTGTAGTCGAGTGAGGATAATAATCCTATCACCCGGTAGGAACAAAATATACTAAGGTTTTTTCCGCGGGGAGATAGAAAAAATATTTAACAATAATCACCCCGCGTCTTTGCACCGGCACTCTGCCGGTGGGCAAGGCCCACGGTAAAACGGGGTGTGTAGTCAGGAGAGAATAATAACCCTATCACCCGGTAGGAACAAAATATACTAAGGTCCTGTCCGCGTGGGGATAGGAAATTATTTAACAATAGTTTATTCGCGTCTTTGCACCGGCACTCTGCCGGCACTTTGCCGCCCGGTTAGTTGGGTTTTATCAGAGGAACCAACCGGGCGGTAAGATGAATATATTCGCTCGGGTACACATCACGATTTGGAGCGGGTCTCACCCGCAAGGAGGTAATTTTTATGTTATGTGAACATTGTGGAAAAAATCAAGCTAATACACATGTAAAAAGAGTTATAAATGGAAAAGTATATGAGGCAATGTTATGTCCGGAATGTGCGGCTAAAATGGGATTTGGTTCTCTTACAGGCACATTAAATCTAGGCAGCTTATTAGGATCAACATTTACTGAAGCTTTTAAGGATGCTATGCTTCCAATGAGCGATCAAATAGTATGTCCTGAATGCGGAGCTACATTTAATGATATAGCTCAGGATGGTAAAGTAGGCTGTGCAAAATGTTATGAAATATTTTATGACAGATTGCTTCCATCTTTACAAAGAATACATGGTAAAACAAATCATACGGGTAAATTACCTCGTTCAGCAGGTATACAGGCTAAACAACGCAATGAACTGGATAGATTGCGTGAAGATTTAGCAAAAGCTATTGAAGCACAGGAATATGAAAAAGCAGCGCAGATAAGGGATAATATCAGAGAGCTTGAAAAAAAGGAGGGAGAATAATGAACGGCAATTATACAGAAAAATGGTATATGAAATCAGGTAATGAAGGCGATGTAGTAATATCTACCAGAATAAGATTAGCCAGAAATCTCAGGTCATATCCATTTCCAAATAGGATGTCACAGCCGCAAAGACAGCAATGTGATGAAAAAATCCGTGACGCTTTATTAAACGGTAATTCTGCATTAGCTAATCATTTTGAATATCTTGGTACAAATGATATGAGTGAAGCTGAAATAATCTCCCTTGTAGAACGGCATTTAATAAGTCCGGAATTTGCAAGACAAACTGATGGTAAATTGCTTTTGATGGATGATGAATCGGTTTCTATTATGTTAAATGAAGAAGATCATATCCGTTTACAAGTAATGCGTCCAGGACTTGATCTTGATGGAGCATATGAAACAGCAGATAAAATAGATACATTGCTGGATGAACAACTTCCATATGCATTTGATGATAAATTAGGTTATTTAACACAATGCCCAACAAATCTTGGTACTGGTATGAGAGCATCAGTTATGCTTCATTTGCCGGCATTACAGGAAAAAGGTATTATACCGCAGTTAGCTAATACAGTATCAAAATTAGGACTTACAATACGCGGGCTTTATGGCGAAGGCAGTGAACCTAAAGGTTCAATATACCAGTTATCCAATCAGGTAACATTAGGTATATCGGAAAAAGCTGCTATAACTAATTTGATGGGTATAACAAAACAGGTTATAGCACAGGAAAGATCATATCGTGAAAATATGAAAAACGATATCCGTACAGTGGATGCAATATGCCGCAGTTATGGTATTTTATCAACTGCAAGAATACTCTCAGGCGATGAATTTATGCGTCTTATATCCAATGTACGTTTAGGCGTTGCTATGGGTATTATAGAAGATATAAATTTAGATACCATCAGCTGGCTTTTAATATCAGCTCAGGCCGGTATGATAACAGCAAAAGAAGGCCATTCATTGGATGCAGCTCAAAGGGATATTAAACGGGCTTCACTTGTAAGAAATACAATAAAAAGTTAGGTATTATATGCTGCTGTAAATAGTATTGTTTAAATATAATATAATAATTATTTTTGATTATTATATTAAGCAAGCTGAGCTGATCTGCAGGCTGGGGGGAGCGCCCGCGGAGTGCATCAAAGATGCACTCTACTGCAAATGCTTTTTTGCTGTAATATCTTTTTGTTTATTAATAACCCGTTCACATAAAAAATAAGCAAGCATTTTATATTTAAACAAAAGCATTTGCATTAGGCGGATGAAATCCGCCCGCGGGCGCTCCCTCACCGGAACGGTTGCTCATAAGCAAAACACATTATGATAGTGAAAAACATGCGGTCGCTCCCTTTAGGGAAAAGATATTAAATTATCCGCATTAGATAAAACCTATAAAATTATAATTGGACAGCTGTTATATGATGAAGTTTATAAAAATCTAATATCTAAAGAAGTATATGAATAATTAAAAATGGAGAAATAGTATAGCATATACAAGTGAAACAATATAAGTTTTATAATTTTTCTGGATAATATAAAATAAATGAATATGTTAAAATATAAAATTTAATCCAATAATAAATTGAGAAATATTATTGAGAGGTGAATAGTATGTATAACTTTAAAGGATTTACTGAACCGGCTAATATGGCGTTAAATCATGCAATAGAAGCCGCCGGTAATTTAGGACACACATATATAGGCAGCGAACATTTATTAATAGGTTTATTGCAGCAAACAGGATGTATTGCACAAAAAGCATTGCAAAGCAAAGGCATAGATGAACAACAGGTAATAGACCGTCTTACAGCCGTAGTAGGCAGAGGCAGCTTAACACATCTTACACCTGCTGATTTTACACCTCGCTGCAAACATATTTTAGAATTATCTGCTACATTAGCTCGTTCTATGGGTAGTTCGCTTACAGGTACTGAACACATTTTATTAGCTATCCTTGAAGAAGGGGAAAGCTATGCAATTAGGTTTATTAAAGAATTAGGAGCTGATCCTGTAAGTTTAGCACAGGCAATAGCTGAAGAAATCGGATACCGTCCGGCAGAAACAGCTCAGCAGTCAAAACGCGGTAATAAAAATAACGGCAATACAAAAACACCATTGCTTGACCAATTTGGCAGGGATTTAACAAAACTTGCATCCGAAGGCAGTATTGACCCTATAATTGGACGTTCTAAGGAAATCGAGAGAGTTATACAAATACTCTCCCGCCGTACTAAAAATAATCCATGTCTTATAGGTGAACCAGGCGTAGGTAAAACTGCTGTAGCTGAAGGGTTAGCACAAAAAATAGCATCCGGTGAAGTACCGGAATTACTGCGCGGCAAAAGAGTAGTTGCTGTTGACCTTACAGGTATGGTAGCAGGTACAAAATACCGCGGTGATTTTGAAGAACGTATTAAAAATACGCTTGATGAAGTTGTAAGAGCGGGTAATGTAATATTATTTATTGATGAACTGCATACAATTATAGGCGCAGGTTCAGCAGAAGGCGCTGTTGACGCTGCTAATATCTTAAAACCTCAGCTTGCAAGAGGTGAAATACAGGTAATCGGCGCAACTACTATTAATGAATACCGTAAATATATTGAAAAGGATGCGGCATTGGAAAGAAGATTCCAGCCGGTTACAGTAGGCGAACCTACAGAGGATGAGACAATACAGATCCTTATGGGATTAAGGGATAAATATGAAGCCCATCATAAAGTAAGGATTACAGATGAAGCTATAAAAGCAGCGGTTAATTTATCAGTAAGATATATAAACGACCGTTATTTACCGGATAAAGCTATTGACCTTATTGATGAAGCTGCTTCTAAAGTACGTCTGCGTCAGTTTACAGCTCCGCCTGATTTAAAAGCTTTGGAAGATAAATTAAAAGAATTGGGCGAACAAAAAACAGCTGCTGTAAATTCACAGGAATTTGAACGCGCTGCAAAATTACGCGATGAAGAGAAAAAGGTTAAAGCTGAACTTGATAAGCAACATGAAGAATGGAGCCAGCTTAACGCATCATTTTCCGGTGAAGTAACACCGGATGAAATAGCTGATATAGTATCAAGCTGGACAGGTATTCCGGTAGTAAAGCTTACAGAAGAAGAATCAAAAAGATTATTAAATCTTGAAAATGTACTGCATGAACGATTGGTAGGCCAGGATGAAGCTGTCAGCGCTGTATCAAAAGCTATCAGACGCGGCCGTGTAGGATTAAAAGATCCAAAACGCCCTACAGGTTCATTTATCTTCTTAGGTCCAACAGGCGTAGGTAAAACTGAATTATGCCGTGCATTAGCCCAGGCTATGTTCGGCGATGAAAACGCTATGATACGTCTTGATATGTCTGAATATATGGAAAAGCATACAGTATCAAGATTAGTAGGTTCGCCTCCAGGTTATGTCGGTTATGACGAAGGCGGACAGCTGACAGAAAAAATCAGACGTAAACCTTATTCTGTTGTCTTATTTGATGAAATAGAAAAAGCTCATCCGGATGTATTTAATATTCTTTTACAAATACTTGAAGATGGTATTTTAACCGATTCACAGGGCAGAAAAGTAGACTTTAAAAATACCATTATTATTATGACATCCAATGTTGGTGCAAGAGCGATAACAGAAAAAAATAATTTAGGATTTGGCGATAATAGCGGAAAAGCTAAAAATGATGAAGATATTAAAGCTGATGTTTTAGCTGAATTAAAACGTTTATTCAGACCGGAATTTTTAAACCGTGTTGATGATATTATTGTATTCCATAAGCTTACTCAGGAAGATATTAAAAATATCAGCCGCAGGATGCTTAAAACACTATCAACACGTGTAAAATCTATGGAAATGGATATTGAATTTGACGACAGCGCTGTTGAACAAATATCCAGTGAAGGTTATGACCCGGTATATGGAGCAAGGCCGCTTCGCCGTGCTATTCAAAATAAAATAGAGGATCCATTATCCGAGCATATGTTGGATGGTAAATTTAAAGCAGGCGATAATATTATTTGTAAATTTGAAGATAATAAATTTACTTTTGAGAAAAAATAATCTTAATAATACCAAATTGCGTATTTGATAAATAAAAAAGTGGCGGCGTGTATTAATAAACTATAATGCACGCTGCCCTTATTTTATAAAAGCATATTTAACATTATTAAGTGAATTTATGTATCATAATAGGTACCATGGCTAAAAAAAGAGGAGGGACGCCCGCGAGCGGCTGAATAGCCGCCAAATGCAAATGCTTTAGGCCTAATAAAAACATTTTGTTTATTTTTTGTGTGGGTTTATTAATAAACAAAAAAATTTTACAGCAAAAAAGCATTTGCAGAAAGCGCATCAAAAGATGCGCTGCGCGGGCGTCCCCCTTTTAATTGATCGGAAAATTTAATGTTTTTAATTTTATATTTTTAATAAATATAAGTTTATATAAAAATTATAAAACTTATGCTATTGTAAAATAATATATACTGATAAATATTTTTTTATAATAGTTTATATTAAAGTTTTTATATAATGGAATAAAAAAGATGTAATTGCAGTAAAATAGTTAAAAAGATATACTATATTATAATTAGTTAACGTTAACATTTATGTTTTTTATACTAAAAGTATGTTGACTAATCATTGGCAATGTACTACAATTATTCTATATTGCATCCGGGCTGAACAGTCGCATAACAACTAATTTTGTTATGAGGAAAGTCCGGGCTCCACAGGGCAAGGATAACGGCTAACGGCCGCCGAGGGCAACCTTAGGGAAAGTGCAACAGAGATATACCGCCTGTAATTTTTTATTGTATTATAGCTTATTTTTTAGCTTTATAACACAAAATTTTTTATCATAAATAAAGAGGTCAATAATGATTTTTATATTTTGATAATTATCCTACAGGTAAGGGTGGAAAGGCGAGGTAAGAGCTCACCGGCATACAGGAGACTGTATGGCCCTGTAAACCCTATCCGGAGCAACACCGCAATGGGATAAGTCGCTGGCCCGGCGCATTCCCGTGAGTGGCTGGAGCTATAGGGCAACCTATAGCCAAGACAGATGACTGTTCACGACAGAACCCGGCTTATAGGCTCGGTTGCAATTGTTTCTTTTTTATTTTAAATTTTTTTATAAAAAGATAACATAACCCCATAAATTTTTAGAGGATGGACTTACATTATGAGCAATTATATTATTACTACTGATACAACATGTGATATGCCGCAAAAATATTATATAAAAAATGATGTTTTAATTATTCCTATGACCTATATAATAGATGATAAAACTTATGTAGAATTTGCTCCGGATGCTTTGCCGGTTAAGGAATTTTATAATATTATGCGTGATGGTAAAATGCCTAAAACCGCGCAGATAACTAAACATCAAGTAATTGATACATTCCGCCCTATTTTAGAGGATGGCAATGATATTTTGCATTTATGTTTTTCCTCTGCTTTGAGCGGGACATATAATTCATGTATCCAAGCAGCTGAAGAATTATCAAGTAAATATCCTGATCGTAAAATTTATGTCTTTGATACTAAATGTGCTTCTATGGGCGAGGGGTTATTATTAAAATATGCAATAGATAATAAAAAGGGCGGCATGTCTATTGATCAAAATAAAGCATGGTTAGAAGATAATTATCTTCATCTTGTTCATTGGTTTACTGTGGATGATTTAAATCATCTTTATCGTGGCGGACGTGTAAGCCGTACATCAGCTATATTTGGTTCATTATTAGGAATTAAACCTGTTTTGCATGTAGATGATCAAGGCCGGCTTATTTTAATGGAAAAAGTAAGAGGACGTTTAGCTTCTTTAAAAAAAATGGCTGAACATATGAAAGAAACTATTATAAGGCCTCAAGAACAAACTATATTTATAAGCCATGGCGATTGTTATGACGATGCTAAAAAATTAGCTGAAATTATTAAAGATACTGTAAAAGTAAAAGATATTATGATAAATCCAATCGGTCCTGTTATAGGAACTCATTCAGGTCCTGGTACAGTCGCTTTATTCTTTATTGGTTCAAAAAGATAAGAAAGACAAATTTTATAAAAATAGAAATATATACAGTATTAGCTATAGATTATGCAATGATATTAAAAATAGCATAAAAGCATAAAATAAAGAAATATATAAACCTAATCTTAATAAAAACAGGATACGGAAAAGTACCGCTGATAAGGGGCGCCTGCGCAGCGCATCTTTTAGATGCGCTAAAAGCAAAATAATATGTCCTTGATTTATCCCAAACTGATAATAAGAAACAGTTATTATCTTAAGAACAGCATTTTATTATGACATATTATTTTGCATAAAGCAGCCATATGAAATATGGCTGCACGCAGGCGCCCCCATTTTAGAGTAATGACACTAGTATGTTGTAATTTTAATTTATTTTTAGTTTAATCCTTTGTTATTAGTATTTGTGTTATTTTTTTTATTATAGTTTAATATATCTAATACTTGATTTTTTATATTTAAAGGTAAATAATATATTTTTTTGAAAATTTTATCAATAAATGCAACACATTAATAAATAAATCTTACTTTATTATTAAATATCATCTTCTTGACTTGAACAAATAGATTTTTTAAGTTATTATATAAATTACGGTTTATAATATAAATATTAGATTAAGATATAGCCGTACTGATTTTTTTATATTTAAAATAATAGACAAGATTTATTTGTTTATTTCAGGGAGGAAATATTAATAATATGCAATGTTCAAAATGCGGTAAAAAATTAAAAGAAGGTATGACGGTATGTCCGGCATGCGGTACGGGTATAAATGGTGAAGAACCTATAAAAGTAAAAAAACAAAAAGAAGAAGCTAAAAAACATAAAGATTCATTTGAAAAAAAGATAATGAAAGGCCGTAAAGCATTGCTTGTTTTTATGGCATCTCTTTTAGTTATAGCTTTTGGTACCGCTGCTGTAGTTTTAGCTACACAAAATATGCGCGATTATAAATCAGCAGTAGCAGCTTATGAAGATAAAAAATATGATGAAGCTGAACTTACATTAGAAAAATTAGCTGATAAAAATTATAAAGATTCAGTTGAACTTCTTAAAAATATGCGATATGAATGGGTAGATTCACGAATGAGTGTTTATGATTATATAGGCGCTGAAAGATATATAAATACATTGGATGATTCATTGGATTATAAAGCTGATTTAAGATGTAATGTTTTATATAAAATTGCTGAACTTCATGAAACAGAAAATCCTGCTATTGCTCAAAAATATTATCAGGATATCACTGGTTATAAAGATGCAGATGAACGCGCACAAAAAGCAGGTGAAGCTGCTAAAGAAATGGGACAGTCTTTAAGTGATTTTGATAATCCTGAGACACCATCAGATCTTGAAAATGCTATTCCATATTTTAAAATATCTGTAGGTTCGTTTGATGATGAAGCCTCTGCAGAGAGTTTTAAAGATGAAGTGGGACAATCCGGAAAAAACCTTCGTCCTTATATCGAACAGTTGGAAGGAAAATACCAGGTGCTTGTAGCTACCCATGCTAAACTTTTAGAAGCTCAGACAAGAATGTTATGCATGAAAGCTTTAGGATATGAACCTCAATTATTTACTGATTGGGAAGAAAATGCCGTTAATAATATTAGCAATATCCCTGTTTAATGGTAATAATCTTATTTCTGTTCATATAAATTAATTTTTTAGTATTTTTAAATTTTATTCAATATTTATGGGAGCATATTATTAAAAGCTTATTTTTTATTAATATGCTCCTATAATTTTTTCTGTTTATTTTTAAAAGGAATAATTTTACAGAAAATTTATGTAATATGATACACTAAAAAATAAACAATATTATTAATTGCATATTATTTTGATATTTAAAAATTTTATAAATTAAAAATGTTAAGGAGATAATTTAAAATGAAAAAATTATTATCAATTACATTATGCCTTATTATGTTGTTATCATTAGCTTCATGTGGGAATAAAGATGATAATGCATCATCAAATAATAATTCCTCTGAATCATCTATAGTATCAGAGGCATCTAAAATGGAAACACCATCATCCGTATCAGCTGATACTCCAGGTGAACAAACAGCTTCTGTAGCAGCTATAGCAGATGCTGTAAAAGCTGCGTATGCTGAATCATATATACCTAGTATGTCATATAGCAAAGAAGAAATATCAGAAAAATTCGGCCTTACAGAAGATATGTATGATGATATAATAGCAGAAGGTCCTATGATAAGTGTTCATGTTGACACTTTTATAGCAGTGCATGCAAAACCAAATAAAACAGCTGATGTAGAGACAGCATTAAATAATTATCGACAATCTTTAATTGATAATTTAATGCAGTATCCTATGAATCAAATTAAAATACAAGCATCTGTTGTCGAAAGTATGGGTGATTATGTATTCTTTATTATGCTAGGTGAAATACCAACTTCTATAGAAGAACAAGGTGAAGAAGAAACTTTAAAATATGCACAGCAGGAAAATCAAATCGCTATCGATACTATTAAATCTGTTCTTACCGGCTCCAACTAACCGGAGAGCGGCAGAGCGCCACAGCAAATACGCGGTGGCGAAGCGCCACGGCAAAGACGCGGGGGAGTGTTGTTAAATAATATCCTATCGCCTCGCGTATAAGACCTAGTATATTTATATTCCCATCGGGCGGTTAGACTAATATTTTTGCATAGATACACATCTCGTTTTGCAGTGGGCCTTGCCCACCTACCGGGCGGTGGGATTAATATTCTCGCATAGTTAGACACCTCGTTTTGCTGCGCGGCTTCCGCGCCGGCAGGGTGCCGCAGCAAATACGCGGTGGCGAAGCGCCACGGCAGAGACGCGGGGGAGTGTTGTTGAATAATATCCAGTCACCCCGCGGACATAACCTGATATATTTTATTCCTACCGGGCGGTGGGATTAATATTCTCGCATGGTTACACACCTCGAATTGCAGTGGGCCTTGCCCACCTACCGGACGGTGGGATTAATATTCTCGCATAGTTAGACACCTCGTTTTGCAGCGCGGCTTCCGCGCCGGCAGGGTGCCGCAGCAAATACGCGGTGGCGAAGCGCCACGGCAAAGACGCGGGGGAGTGTTGTTAAATAATATCCTATCGCCTCGCGGACATAACCTAATATATTTTGTTCCTACCGGGTGATAGGACTATTATTCTCGCATAGTTACACATCTCGTTTTGCAGTGGGCCTTGCCCACCGGCTTCCGTGCTCCGCATGCAAAAATGATATTATAGATTATCAGTATAATAATGCTAATATAAAAAATAAAAGGGGGATTATAAATAAATCCCCCATTAATTTTAAAAGAAAGGCAGGACGAAAAAATATGGTATTCAGCAGTTTATTATTTTTATTCCGTTTTCTGCCTATAGTATTAATATTATATTTTATATCCCCTAAAATACTGCGAAATGGGATATTATTTATAGTATCCTTAGTATTTTATGCTTGGGGTGAACCTGTATATATAACAATAATGCTATTTTCGACATTAGTAGATTATATACATGGTATATTAATAGATAAAGCTAAATCATCAGGCAAAATAAAAAGAGCAAAAATCTTAGTTGCATCATCTGCTATAATAAATCTTTCTTTATTATGCTTTTTTAAATATACAGATTTTTTTATAAACACATTTAACAGTATAACCGGATTAGCTGTTCCACTGCTTAATTTACCTTTACCTATAGGCATATCATTTTATACATTTCAAACTATGTCATATAGTATAGATATATATAGAGGAACAGCAAAATTACAAAAAAATATTATAAATTTCGGAGCATATGTAACTTTATTTCCACAACTTATCGCTGGTCCTATTGTACAATATAATACAATAGCCGACCAATTAACTAACCGGCAGGAAACATTTGATAAATTTTCCTATGGTATACAACGATTTATAACTGGTCTTGGTAAAAAAGTATTATTAGCTAATAATATCGGATTAATCTGGTCGGAAATATCATCTCAGGATATTTCATCTTTACCTGTACTTACAGCCTGGATAGGTATAACAGCCTTTGCATTTCAAATATATTTTGACTTTTCTGGTTATTCTGATATGGCAATAGGTTTAGGCAGTATGTTTGGTTTTAAATTTTTAGAAAATTTTAATTATCCATATATGTCAAAATCTATAACAGAATTCTGGAGAAGATGGCATATTTCATTATCATCCTGGTTTAGAGATTATTTATATATCCCATTAGGTGGTAATCGAAAAGGATTATCAAGACAAATATTTAATATAATTATAGTATGGGCAGCAACAGGTATATGGCATGGAGCAGGTTTTAATTTCCTAGTTTGGGGATTATATTTTGGTTTTATATTAATATTAGAAAAAAGCTTTTTATTAAATTTACTTAATAAATTACCTAAAATTATCAGACATATTTATACAATACTAATTGTCTGGATTGGTTGGGTTATATTTGCATTTGATAATTTTAACAATGGAATAATTTATTTAAAAGCTATGTTTGGCCTTAATCATGCAGGTATCTTGGATAATGGCTCCATTTATTATTTATATACTAATATAATATTACTTATTGTATTAATAATAGGCTGTACTGATATACCTAAGAGATGTTTTAATAGAATATCAACTGTAATTTTAGCAAAACAACAGGTATTGCAAACTATATTACAATGCGTATTTATAATTGTAATTTTTACAGTATGTACAGCTTATTTGGTGGATTCCTCATATAATCCATTTTTATATTTTAGATTTTAACGTTATATTATTTAATTTATTGATAAAGATTAATATTAATATTAATATAAATAACATAATATAATCCGATATATTAAAAATAAAAAGATAATAACAAAATCCAATAAAATTGATATAAAAAAATAAGCTATAAATCAAAAATTAAACTTAGACATATTAAAATTACAACCGGAAATGTTCACGAAAAAAGCAGGGGGGCGCCTGCGCAGCGCATCTAAAAGATGCGCTGGGACGCAAAATAATAGCGGCTAAAGCTGGCAGGGCGAAAATATAAGATGCGGTATTGTTTTAAGAACAGTATCTTTAATTATACCAAATTATTTTGCATTTAGCCGCCATATTATAAATATGGCGGCACGCAGGCGCCCCCACTTGCGTTTAACGGAAAGCTTTATGTAATAATTAAAAATATAAATTTAATTTTATAGCTTTATGTTAAATATTATAAATTTAAGGTTAATACAGATTAAAATAAAGGAGGGGATAATAAAATATGGAGGATCAACAGAAAAATAAAAGCAATAAAAAATACCATATTATTATAGTGCTTACATTTTTAATATTATTATCCATCCTTACAATAGCGGATATAATCACACAGGATAAATTTAAATCGGAAAATGAAAACAGGATATTACAGCAAAATCCAGAGTTTACTATAAATAGATTATTTAATGGACAGTATACAAAGGAATATGAAAATTATATAAGCGATCAATTTATATTACGTGATAATTGGATAAGCTTAAAGGTAAAAACTGATCAGATTATGCTTAAAAAGGATATAAACGGCGTATATATCGGAAAAGATAATTATCTTTTGGAAAAACATAATAAAAATGATATAGAAACTGAACAGCTTCAATTGAATATTAATCGATTAACTCAAATGTGTGATAAATATAAAGATAAAAATATTCGTATTATGACGGTACCCAGCGCAGCAGCTATATTATCAGAAAAATTACCGGATTTCGCGCCGTTTTATGATGATAATAAAATAACTGAGATGATAAAATCTCAGCTTAATGATAAAAATATTATTTTAGATACAGCATCAATTTTACAAGAACATAAAGATGAATATATTTATTATAAAACCGATCATCATTGGACAAGTTTAGGCGCATATTATGCATATGCACAATGGGCGCAAAGTATAGGTATTACGCCTTTAAATCAATCGGAATTTGATATAAAAATATTATCAGATGAGTTTTATGGCACTATTCATTCAAAATTAAATATAAATACACATGCTGATACAATTAAAGCATATTATCCTAAAAATGAAATTGATTATATGATTAAATATAATCTGGAAAATAAACAATTTGATACAGTTTATAATATGGATGCGCTTAAAACTAAAGATAAATATTCAGTATTTTTAAATGGTAATAATGCTATAGCACAAATATCCACAAATATTAATAATAACCGTAATTTGCTTATTATAAGAGATTCATTTGCTAATTGTTTTGTACCATTTGCTTTAAATCATTTTGAAAATATAAGTGTAATTGATTTAAGATATTATAATGCAGGGATAGAACAATATATAAATGATAATAATATAACGGATATATTAATATTATATAATACAATAAAATTTGCTCAGGATAAAAATTCATCCGGGCTAATGAAATAACCCTCTTATGCATTAATTTTATGCATAAGAGGGTTATTTTGTATATAAAAATCACACTTTATAATAATTTAAACAATAATTTAAGCTGTTGGCATAGACACGCTATTATCATTTGAAGTTTGAGTATCAGTATTATTAGCAAGCATAGTAGCATTAACCTTAAAGGTTTGAATACCGTCTTCATTATCAGAAATACGGGCAATAGTAAATTCTACTGTGTCGCCTTCATTACCGTTATTCAATATATCATAAAGCTGCTGAGTATCAGTGATATCCTGGCCGTTTACCTGGGTTATAATATCATAAAGCTCTACCTGGCTTTTAAGACTGCTGTCATCGCTTATTTCACGGATAATAAGACCTTTTGGTACATTAAACATTTGAGACATCTGATCTGTAACAGCTGAGACAACAATACCAAAACGGAGATTGGATGGATTTGGAGAAGGCTGAATAGTACCATCCTGGCCGAACTGAGGCAATTCATTAGGGGTATCAGGAAGGCCGCTGTTAGTATCCGGTTGGTTTTGGCCATTATCCGGCTGCTGTGGATTATTAGGCGATTGTGACGGCTCAGACTGTGATGCGGATGGAAGTTGAGCGGATTGGGAATTATTAGTAGCATCGCCTATTAAAGAGATAACGCCATATACAGCAAATCCTAAAATAACAAGGCCGATTACAATAGATAATGCCCATACAATTGTTTTAGTGACGCGGTTATTTTTATTTTTAGGTGGTTTAGGCGGCTGATCGACAGGAGAAACCGGAGGTACCACAGGAGCCGGCGGAGTAGGCTGAGGTGGATATTGATAATTTTGATAAGAATAATATCCATATGGGGTATATTGAGAAGGCGGCGTCTGTCCATATCCCGGTTGATTGATCGGCGGAACACTAGCCGGCCCCGG
>CALWVB010000048.1 GCA_944384895.1 uncultured Clostridia bacterium
GTACGCTTTGCAACGTCAAGACGTTGATAATTATCAGGGCTTATTGAAGATCCTTTCAAATAATCTAGACTTCTATCAATATTATCAATAGCTTCATAAAGCCCGCTGGAAAAGAAATCAACTTTACCTGCATATACATCATACGCTATAGAGTCAATAGGATCTTTTACCATTTCACTTAATGTATTTGCATATGCAAGATTAGATATAACCTGATAATAGGTACTATTAAGCCTTGATGTTGAAAAAAGCATTATAATATTTTGAATTGCTAAAATATTAAGGATTATGATATAGGATAACATAATCCTGCTTCTTATGGTAGCAGACTGATATTTTTCTTTTGCTTTTTTTATTATATTTATCATATCAATTTATCAGTCCAACCTTTCTTAAGCAATGCTGTATTAAATAAAATATAGCATATTTATATTATAACTAAAAATCAATTGCATAAGTATATCTATTTTTTTGGAAATTTTATATTAACAGTATAAATTATAAAATATTATTAATAAAGCCTTTTTGGAAGCGAATCAAGATCATCATTTTGAGTAAAAATAGTTTCTTCTGTATACATTGTCTTAGGAATCTCATCTGTACGTCCATCTATTATCATTTTAACAGTTTCAATCAGTTTTGGCCCTAATTCAGGACTGCATTCGATAACACAATTAATTTTATTTTCTTTTAATAATTCTATTGCTTCCTGCTGTGCATCGATAGTAATGATAAGCAGATCTTCACCGGGTTTATATCCATATTTTTCAAGACCTTCTATAACGCCAAGGGTCATACTGTCGTTATGAGAATAAATAACATCTATATCATTGAACGGCATCATGGCTATAGGTTGAGAGGATTGTGGGCTACTATTACTGTCCGAACTGCTAGCAGATGAATTCGATTCGCGGTCAAGATCATAACTTCGGCCTTCTTTTAAAGAATTATTAGTAACAGGTACACCATTTTTTATATAATCGCTAATCATTTCCAATCCTCGTGAACGAAAGAAATCTCCGCTTTCACTGTGAACAATCTTAAATTTATCATCACATCTAAGACCATCACGAAAACCTGTAGATCTTCCTTTTGTAGGAGATGAATCAACAGTACCTAGCAATTCTATAATATTGACGTCCCTTGGAGAAGTTCTAAACTGATCATATAACCAGTTGCCAGCTTTTATCCCTTCCTGATAAAAATCCGAACCAATTGTACATAAATAAAGCGATTCATCAGTAGTATCAATTGTTCTGTCAGTTAAAATGACAGGAATCCCAGCGTCTTTAGCTTCTTTTAATACATTATCCCAGCCGCTTTCAACTATGGCTGAAAAAGCTATTACATCTACTTGATAAGCTATAAATGTACGCAATGCTTTTATTTGGTTTTCTTGCTTATGTTGTGAATCAATAAATTCCAATTTATATCCAGCTTCATCAGCTGCTTCTTGTACCGATTGGGTATTTCGCAGCCTCCATGCACTTTCTGCTCCAGGTTGAGAAAAACCTATTACAACTACTTCGTTTTCAGAAGTTACTTTCGTATCATTGTTTGCACATGCACACAATGTAAATATTATAATTATTACAAGCAAAAAAGAAATAATTTTATTATAAGTATAGTTTTTAAGCTTTTTATTCATTATACAACTCAATTTGTCTCCTTTTATTAATAAAGCTATAACTATAATTATATCAAATTTATTTGTTTTTTTACAGTATATTTTAATAAATATATTTTACATTATATATTTTTATAATAAATTTCTTCTATATCTTAATTTATCTTAATGTAAAAATTAATGAATTAAAACTAAAATATAAGTCATAAAATGACAAAAAAAGCTTAAAAATACCAAAAATAAGTATTATAATATCAATATAAAACAAATTGTGAATTTTATAATGCAAAATTGAGGGGGAGGACAATTGATGAAAGTGGCGGTAATAGGTTCACGTAATTTATCGATAGATTTAGAAAAATATATTCCTAAAAATACAACAGAAATAATTTCAGGAGGAGCTATAGGTATTGATACATTAGCTGAGTTATATGCTACAAGTAAAAAGATTCCTATAAAAATATATAAACCTGAATATAATAGATATGGAAAAGCAGCTCCAATTATAAGAAATAAATTAATTGTCGATGATGCAGATATGATTATAGCAATATGGGATGGACACTCTAGAGGAACAAAATTTTCTATAGATTATGCAAAAAAGAAAGGAAAACCAGTAAAAGTGGTCATTCCTCAATATTAATAATAAATTCTTAAAAGATTACATGCATTTTTCCATAAAATTTTATCCATATCATTATCATTTAAATCGAGACTATTTAATAGATTAAGTTCCCATTTAACACAATGCCAAGGAATATCTGTACCAAAAAGTATCCTATCAGCACCATGGAGCTTTATTATACGTTTTACAACCGGCCGTGGTATAGTACCATAACCAAATGATGTATCAAAATATATATTTTTTCCGCATAATTCATCAATAACGCCATACCAATAACTCCATCCGCCCCAATGCGCGGCTATAACGGGAGCACCGTTAAAATATGGTAGAGCGGCGGCAATAGCCTGAGGAGAACAATGACATGGCGTATCAAAACCAATATCACGTCCAGCATGAAATACTGTTATTAGATCTAAATCAGCAATTTTTCTATATATAGGCCTCATACGAGGTTCATCAATAAAAAAGCCTTGGTATTCTGGGTGAAATTTTACGCCTTTTAAACCAAGAGATGCTATACGTTCCAATTCTTCAAATACATCAGGTGAATCTGGATGCACAGAACCAAATGCTGTAATATTTTCTTTATTAATTGATGCAGCAAAATCATTAACAGATTTTTGCTGTCTGGTATTTGTTGCAATAGATAAAACAACCGAACGGTCTACCCCTGATAATTTCATTTGTTCGAGTAAAGAAGATACTGTGCCGTCTGTAAATGGCTCTAATCCGCCTGATTCACGGCTTAAAGTTTCTATTGCTCTTGGAGCAAGCTTATCTGGAAAACAATGCGTATGAAAATCAATTAACATTTTTATACTCTCCTATATATTAAATTATTATAATTTACATATTTGTATACATTTAGAAGAATTTTAACAATAAAATACTAATAGTATACCGGATCGAGCTATTTTAACTGTTTGACCTGTACTTTTTCAAGTATATTATTCACATCGGATAATTTAAAATATGCAGGATATTCTGTCATACAATTAGCGCTGGAAGCTGCTATAGCAAGCGATAATGTTTTTTTCATATCCCATTTATGAATAAGTCCTATCATAAAACAAGCAACCATAGTATCGCCGCAGCCGACAGTATTAATAACCGGGACATAGGGAGAATCTGCGGTATATACTCCTTCTTTTGATACGCATAATGCGCCTTTTTTGCCTAAAGAGACTATAACTAATTTTATACCGCTATTATACAGCTTTACAGCGCTGTCTATAAGCTGGTCATTATTTTCTATTTCAATATTTAAAAGTTGTTTTATTTCATCCTGGTTTGGTTTTATCATAAAAGGCTTTGCGTTTACGCCTTTTATAAGAGCGCTGCCGGATGCGTCTAAAATAGGAATAGTTCCGGCATTACGTGCTGTTTCAATAAGCCGTGCATAAATATCATCAGAGCATCCGGCAGGGATAGAACCGGCAAATAACATATATGGACTTAATTTAGCATATTGATATATTTTTTCTTCTAATTTTTTTATATCATTTTCAGTAATATTAAAACCCGGTTCTGTAATTTCTGTAATCATATTGTTATGTTTGTCCAATATGGTCATATTAGTTCGGACATTGCCGTTTACTTCAATAAAATCGCACTTTATATTATTTTTAATAAGAGAATTTTCTATAAATTTACCATTTGTACCGGCCATAAAACCCAGTGCAACAGATTTTTCTCCTAAAATAACAGCAGCTTTTGATGCATTGATACCTTTACCGGCTGCCGATTCGCTATGCTCTGAAATGCGGTTTACTTCACCTGGTCTGAAATTATCAATTTTACAGTTTTTATCAATAGCAGGATTTAATGTTACTGTTACTAGCATGATTTTTATCCCCTTTTTAAATTATGCCTTATACTTACATAATTTATCATTTTATATAATGTATTATACAACAATATCCGAGGAACTGGTAAAAAATCCCTCGGATATTTATTATTATATTATTTTTTTTATTAAATTGCCAGATAAATTTTTTTTAGACTATTTTAATCTGAATTATACAAAAGAAAATGACAATATGACAATATATATAAAAGCAAAATATTTATAATTATAAACATCTTGTTTGTGTTTCGGTACAATATGGGGCGCCTGCGCGCAGCCATATTTTATATGGCTGCGAATTGCAAAATAATTTTCAATAAAACAACAGAAAGAATTTAAAAAAATACCTTTTTATAAATACTCATCTCAAGTTACTTTAATACTAAATTATTTTGCTTTTAGCGCATCTTTTAGATGCGCTGCGCAGGCGCCCCTTTTTTGCCATGCTTTTTGGCCTTATATATTATTATCACTATGTTTTTACATATTTTTTGTTTGGTGCTATTTAAATTACCTTTGTTTATTCTATTATATCTTTACGCTTATGATGATGTTTAAATGGACGCCATGCTATTTCAAAAACAGATATAATTAGAACTATTGTAAGTATAATCCAAATAATACAGGACATCGATATAATATTATCAAATATATGATTAAACATATTTGTGCCAAGCGCATTAAGGGAATAAGATGTATTTGTAAATAATGTATTATAATCAAATACTTTACTTATTATACCTGGAATGAATATCATTGATACACCCATCCATAATAACCCTGTAACTGTACTAAAACGCCTTAAAGTACTGCGTTTATAGGATACAATAAAAATAAATATAAATATAATATCCATAATAATAAAAACGATATTAATTAGAGTGGAGGACATAAGGCTATTTAAAGAACCTAAAAATGATATTTTAGAAAATGTTGTATCTATAGGCTGAGTAACAGAAAGAGTTACGATTTGAGCAAGCTTATTTGCATATTCCTGTTTTTGAACATCATTTAAGTCGGATATTTCTGATAATGCAGGATAAAAATCTTCATCAGGATATTCAACTAATGCTATTTCATTGCCATTAAATAATGCATCGCATTGAGATGAAAAATATCTTTCAGACATAAGTTGGATTTTTGTAGTATTTATACTATGCGCTACTGTTTCATAAGATATATTAAGATTATTACATTCTTTTGCTACATTTAAATTTATATCATTTATTAAATTTCTAATATAATTTTCATTAATAACCGATCGAGTTATATTACTATTAGCATTAAATGCTTGATTTATTGATGAATATAATACAAAAACAGCAGTTGTAATTATAATTAACGCGCATAAAATAAACTGCAAGCACTTTTCGATATTTTCTTCAATTTTTAGAAATCTATTACGGCGGTTATCCATTTATCCTCCTATTTGTAAATATTAGCATTTTTATTAAAATATAAAAACATAAACTAAGAAGGATATAACTGCAATACAAACAGCAAAAAGCAGGTATGGAAGGAATTTTTTAATAAAACGTTTTGTAATATGCCATGCTTTTGAGCTGTGTTTTGATTGGATAATATTTTCATTCATTATCAGTACACCATACTTATGTTATTTTATATTATTTTGTGAACTTTCTTTCAAAATTATTAATATAGTTTATTATATATAACAAAAAATCAAAGTCAATAAATAGTACATATAGGTCACATTTATCATAATTATATACAGCTATAGGTTGTATTTATTGAATTAAGGTGGTAATTGATGTAAAATATAAATAACAGTATTATTGAGATATAACCAATGGAGGTAAAATGTGCTGTGAAATTTCCTAAAATAGGGATGCGTATTATAAAAACTGCTATAGCTGTTTTTATATGTTTTGTAATAGATATATTCAGAACAACTAGTATGCCGTTTTATTCAGCGATTGCTGCGATATTTTGTATGCAGCCGGATGTTAAGGATAGCTGGCGGGTAGCTGCCACTAGAACTATAGGCACGATAATTGGCGGTGTATATGGAGTATTATTATTAATGCTATTGCAGGCGTTAAATACTATAAATATCCTTATATTGCATTATTTTATATTGACTGTTGCATTAATGCCGCTGATATATATAACGGTATTATTAAAACAAAAAGGCGCGACTTATATAACATGCGTAGTATTTTTAAGTATAACAATATCTCATATCGGTGATGCGTCGCCTTATTTATTTGCATTAAGCAGGGTTATTGATACACTTATAGGCGTATTTGTATCATTGGGAATAAATGCGATACCATTTCTTAAAAATAAGCAGCAAAAGTAATTTATTTATAAAAATTTTCCTTGACAAAGCATAGGGAATTGGATATAATCTGTAAAGTATTTTGCTTTACAGATAAAGGGGTGCGTTTTAAGATGCATAAAGGTGCATATATATGATGAAAAATCTTGAAGTATCCCTTCTGCTTGATTATTATGGTCAAATGTTAACCGATAAGCAGAAAGAATTAGCTGAATATTATTATAATGACGATTTGTCTTTATCAGAAATATCGCAAAACGAAGGTATAACAAGGCAAGGGGCGCGCGATTGTATTAAACGTGCTGAAAATACCCTTTATGATATAGAAAACCGGTTAAAATTAATCGAGCGGTTTGAAAATATCAGGAAAAAATTAGAGGAAATAGAATACCAGGCTAATTCTATATTAGATATAATACCAGATACTCCTGATAATAGCGAAGCTTTAAAAAGAGCTGAATATATAATAGAAATTTCCAATCAGATTAAATCAGGATTATAAATATTCATTATAAAAATAAAACAGTAAAATTTAGATTATATAAAATTAAGGAGTGATTGCCGTGGCGTTTGAAGGTCTTGCCGATAAGCTTTCCGCTGCTTTTAAAAAGCTAAAAACTAAAGGTAAGCTTACTGAAAAGGATATCAAGGAATCAATGCGCGAGGTACGGCTCGCCCTTTTGGAAGCTGATGTAAACTATAAAGTTGCAAAGGATTTTATTGCAAAAGTATCCGAACGTTCAGTTGGCGTTGAGGTAATGGAAAGCCTTACTCCAGCTCAACAGGTTATAAAAATAGTAAATGAAGAGCTTATAGCGTTAATGGGCGGCGATTTTGCTAAGATTAATACATCGTCAAAACCGCCTACAATAATCATGCTGTGTGGTTTACAGGGTTCAGGTAAAACTACTCATGCTGCAAAATTAGCTCTTATGCTTAGAAAGCAATCGCATAGGCCGATGCTTGTTGCTTGCGATATATACCGTCCTGCAGCGATCCAGCAGTTAAAAGTTATGGGCGATAAGGTTGGAGTACCTGTATTTGAAATGGGTACGGTAAACCCGGTAAAAATTGCAAAACAAGCTATAAAACATGCTAATGACTATGGTAATGATTATGTAATACTTGATACTGCCGGTCGTCTTCATATAGATGAACAGCTTATGAATGAGCTTAAGGATATAAAACGCGAGATCGGTCCTAATGAAATACTTCTTGTAGTAGATGCTATGACCGGTCAGGATGCTGTTAATGTAGCAAAAGCGTTTAATGAAGCTTTGGAAATAGACGGCGTTATTCTTACAAAATTGGACGGCGATACAAGAGGCGGTGCTGCTATTTCAGTCAGAGCTGTTACAGGTAAGCCTATTAAATTTATAGGTACAGGCGAAAAGGTAGAGGACCTGGAAGTATTTCATCCAAAGCGTATGGCTTCAAGAATACTTGGCATGGGTGATGTTTTAACATTAATAGAAAAAGCTGAAAATGATCTTGATGAAAAAAATGCCAGAATAATGATGGAAAAAATCAAGAAAAATCAGTTTGATTTTAATGATATGTTAGCCCAGTTTAAACAGGTAAAAAAAATGGGTCCATTAAAACAGGTATTATCCAGTTTCCCAGGTATGGAGAAAAAATTGCGTGATGTTGAAATAGATGACCGGCAAATTGACAGAATAGAAGCTATAATTTTGTCAATGACTCCTAAAGAAAGGGAAAGGCCGGCTATTATTAATCCATCAAGAAAAAGAAGGATAGCCATGGGAAGCGGTATGAAGGTGGAAGATGTCAACCGGTTATTAAAACAGCTTGAACAAATGCAAAAGATGATGAAAAAGGTTGGTTCTTCCGGTAAAATTAAACGTAAACATGGTATGGGCGGTATGGGCCCAGGCGCTATGGGTCCGGGTGGCCCAATGGGTCCTGGCGGTCCGGGTGGATTTCCATTTTAAAGTAAAGATATATTAATATTGGTTGATAGCTTGCGGCAAATAACTGTAAGCTTATAATAAAAATATAGGCGAACGAGGATAAATAAAACCCCGGCGCTTTATAAAAAACAAATCAAATTATTTTTTCGGAGGTTGCTTTAATTATGGCAGTAAAAATCAGATTGCGCCGTATGGGTGCAAAAAAAGCCCCATTTTATCGTGTAGTAGTAGCTGATTCGAGGTACCCACGCGATGGACGTTTTATTGAAGAAATCGGTTATTATAATCCAACAGAAAATCCATCAGTTGTAAAAATTGATGCTGAAAAATATCAGAAATGGATATCTAACGGCGCACAACCAACTGATACCGTTAAGGCTATTTATACTAAATATGTAAAATAATTTATGGAGGGTACCGTTTTGAAGGAACTCTTAATAAGAATTGCTAAAGGCCTTGTTGACAAACCGGACGAGGTCAGGGTGGATGTAGACGAAATTAATGAAAATGGTGTTATAGTATATCATCTGCATGTAAGTGAAGATGATATGGGCCGTGTTATCGGTAAACAAGGCAGAATCGCTAAAGCTATAAGAACAGTTATGCGTGCTGCTGCTACCCGCAATGATCAGAAAATAGCGGTTGAAATTGATTAATTTAGTTTGTTTTTTAATGAGGGAGAGTTTATACTTTCCCTTATTTTGCATTTATTTATAATTTAATAGAATGATTATAAAATTAATCATTCTATACAGATATGGTTAAATTATTTTAGTCATACAGCAAAGTTTCTTGGTTACGTTAAGCTAAGAGGGGGCGCCTGCGGGCCACCATATTATTAAATATGGTGGCTAAATGCAAAATAATTTGATATATTAAACATATTGTTTTTATATAACTGTTGTCTATATATTTGTTCAGCCTTTTTTAACGACTATTATTTTGCATCCGTCGCATCTAAAAGATGCGCTCCGCAGGCGCCCCTTTTTTGAACGGTGCTTTTTCTAGATGAATTTAGCAGGGTGCTATTAGGATTTATAGTCTGCGCCCGCTCAGCGCATGAATATGCGCTTTATGCAAATGCTTATAAAGAAGAATAAAATTATATATCTAAATAAAAAAAGCATTTGCACATAGCGGACGAATGTCCGCGTGCGGGCGCAGACTTATGATGGCAAGACGCATGGTTTGTATAACACTATATCTTTAGGTAGGTGTATTTTGACAATACTATTGTATAAAACTTGATTATAATTTTTTTGCTTATTTAAATAAATAATTGTGTTTTATTTAATGTGATTATGCCAATAATTAAAAATATAACAGGAATATAAAAAGAAATGGAGGCGATAAAAATGCCAAAACAATTTTTGGAAGCTGGAAAAATAGTAGGTATGCATGGGGTAAACGGTGATATGAGAGTAGAATGCTGGTGTAATTCACCGGAATTTATGTGTCGTTTGCCTAGATTATACTTAAATAATGGACATATACAAATGGATGTTGAAAAAATCCGGCCTCATAAAAATATTGTATTATTAAAGCTTAAAAATATTAATGATGCAACTTCTGTTTTATGCCTTAAAAATGAAATAATATGGCTTAACCGTGATGATGTAAAATTAGAAGAAGGCGAACATTTTATACAGGATTTAATCGGTATGGATGTTATTGATGCTGATGATAAAAATATAAATTACGGCAAAATAACAGAGGTCAGCGCTACAGGTGCTAATGATGTATATCATATAAAAAATAAAAATAATAAGGAATATTTATTGCCGGCTATAAAAGATGTAATAATAGAAACAGATATAGATAATAATGTGATGGTTATACGGCCTCTAAAGGGGATATTTGACGATGAGAATTGATATAATGACATTATTTCCTGAAATGTGTGAAGCTGTTATAAATGAAAGTATAATAGGCAGAGCACGTCAGGAAGGTATTATTGAAATCGAATGCCATAATATACGCGATTATACAAAGGATAAACATCGTAGGGTGGATGATTATCCATATGGCGGCGGTATGGGTATGATAATGCAGGCTCAGCCAATAGCAGATTGTTATGAAGATATATGCCGGGTAAGCGGAAAAAAACCTAAGGTTATATATATGTCGCCGCAGGGTAAAGTATTTAATCAGCAAAAAGCTAAAGAATTAGCTCAATATGATTCTATTTGCATATTATGTGGACATTATGAAGGTGTTGACCAAAGGATTATAGATGAATTAGTAGATGAAGAAATTTCCATAGGTGATTTTGTATTAACAGGAGGAGAACTTCCAGCATTGATGGTAACAGATGCTGTAGCCAGGATGGTACCGGGAGTATTAGCTGAAGAAGAAAGCTTTACAGATGAAAGCCATTATTCAGGATTATTGGAATATCCGCAATATACAAGGCCGCCGGTATATAAAGATAAATCTGTGCCGGGAGTATTATTATCCGGACATCATGCTAATATAAAAAAATGGAGGCGTGAACAGTCGATTGAAACAACTATGAAAAAACGTCCGGATATGATAAAAAAAGCTGGCATGCGAAAAGATGATTTAATTATTTTGGATAATTTACTTAAAAAGGACCATAGTGACGATAAAAAAGATAATTAACGAATAATATTAACTCAACTGGTATAAAATGATGGAATAAGAGCATAAAATATGCATAAGATGCATTATAAAGAATAATGCATAGAGAATAAAATTCACTAAATATAATGCGTTTTTGTATATATTTTATATATCTTGTCGAATTTATGAAAATATTAATGTATGTTGTAAGATAATGAAAAATAGTTTATGCTTTTTAAATAAAATTCTCGTTATAAGTATGTTAAATTATACAATTAGGCGTGAAATAAAACTTGCAATACTGGTCATCAATACGAAATGTTAAGCGATTTTTGTTTTTAGTCACTATGTTTGTTGACGTTTATGATTTTGATGGATATAATATTAAAAGAAAATTAATTTGAAATTTACATTTGCTCTATAATACAATAATGCTTTGTTGGGAGAGAGAAACATGTTTGTTAAAGAAGTAACTGTGCAAAACCAAGTAGGGTTGCATGCGCGTCCTGCAACATTTTTTATTCAAAAAGCTAATGAATTTAAATCTTCCATTTGGGTTGAAAAGGAAGAAAGAAGAGTTAATGCAAAAAGCCTTCTTGGGGTGCTTTCCCTTGGAATTATAGGCGGAACTACTGTTAAAATTATAGCTGACGGCGCAGATGAAGAAGAAGCTGTAAAAAGTCTTGTTACCCTTGTTGAATCGGGTTTTGCAGAGTAATAATTGGAAATCCATATAATACCGCCCGTAAATTGGGCGGTATTTTTTATATGGTGTGATATTTATTTATCATTAATGAATAATATTATTCATAAAAACATCAAATAAAAGAATAATTAAGTCTGAAAATAAAAGTCAAGCGGAAATTGAAGAACTTTGGAAATTTATATAGGTTGAATGAAAAAAATAACAAAACAGTTATAGTGCACTGATCTCAGGCAAAGTATGTTGTGAAGATAAGTCTTGTCTGATTTCTTCCACACAAGCAAGATATTACCATACCTGTCCGTAATAAACGCGGAGAAAGGAGGATGCTGTTTTTTATGATAGAAGAAAACGAGAGAATATTGCGGTTAAGAGAAAAAGCTAGGCGATTACCGTTATTGCCAGGCGTATACATCATGAAAAATAAATCGGGTACAATAATATATATCGGCAAAGCAAAACAGCTTAAAAGCCGTGTCAGCCAATATTTCGGCGCAGGAAACCAGCATACGGATAAAGTACGTACAATGGTTTCGCATGTTGAAGATTTTGAATATATAATAACAGACAGCGAATATGAAGCGCTTGTATTGGAATGCAGTCTTATAAAACAGCATACTCCAAGATATAATATATTGCTTAAAGATGATAAAGGATATCATTATGTAAAAATATCCTCAGGCGACTGGAAAAGAATAACCGAATGTAAAACTATGGTTAACGACGGCTCGACATATTTAGGGCCGTATACAAGTTCATTTGTAGTAAAACAAGCGGTAGATGAAGCTAATAAATTATTTCAATTGCCCCAGTGTACAAGAAAATTTCCTCAGAAATTTGGTAAGGGCAGACCATGCCTTAATTATTTTATAAAACAATGCTGCGCACCATGCAGAGGTAAAATATCCAGTGAAGAATATGAAGGGCTTGTAAAAGAAGCTGTGGAATATTTAAGAGGGGAAAAAAGTTTTTCTTCAGTACAGCTGAAAAAACAGATGGAACAGGCTGCGGAAAATCTTGATTTTGAAAAAGCGGCCCGTCTGAGAGATAGAATAAATGCATTAAAACGTATACAGGAAAAACAAAAGGTAGTAGCGTCAAAAATACAGGAACAGGATGTTATAGCGTTAGCTGAATTATCCGGCAGCGGATGTATAGAAGTGTTTAGGTTTACATCAGGCAGGTTATATGATAGGGAAAGCTTCTTATTAGGGCCTATTGAAGGCGCGTCTGAAGCGCGAAGCCAGTTTATTAAGGCTTATTATACAATGAGGGATAAAATCCCGCCTCAGGTAACGCTGGACGGTAAGATTGACGATATGGAGCTTTTATCGCAATGGCTTAGCCAAAAAGCTGGCAGAAAAGTAAAAATAACAGTGCCGCAAAAAGGAGAACAGTATAAATTAACAGAAATGTGCCGAAATAATGCGGCGGAAACATTAGCCCAGGATATGGGCAGAACAGGCAAAGAAGCAGCTGCATTGGATGAACTAGGACGTATGTTAGGCCTTGCAAATACTCCGTCTTATATAGAAGCATATGATATTTCCAATACGGCTGGAAGCGATAATGTAGCCGGTATGGTAGTATTTGAAGACGGAAGGCCATTAAAATCGGCATACAGACGGTTTAGTATAAAAGATATAGTGGGACAGGACGATTATGGTTCCATGAAAGAGGTTATAATAAGACGGCTTGAGAGGTATAAAGAACAAAAGGATACAAACGAGGGTTTTGGACGTTTACCGGATTTAATATTATTGGACGGTGGTAAAGGACATGTTGCAACTATACAGCCGGTTATACGGCAATATGGCCTTGATATACCGGTATTTGGTATGGTAAAGGATGATAAGCACCGTACAAGAGCAATAACGTCTGATGGCAGTGAAATTGCTATTAACAGCAACAGGAGCGCTTTTACTCTGGTATCGACTATACAAGAGGAAGTTCATAGATTTGCTATAAGCTTTCACAGGCAAAAAAGGAGTAAATCCAGCTTTTCATCAGAATTAGAAAAGATTAAGGGTATTGGTCCGGCTAAAGCAAAAGCTTTATTAGCAGCTTTTTCAAATATAAACAGGATAAAAAATGCAGGTTTGAATGAACAACAAAAAGCTCCCGGGATGGATAAAGCCAGTGCTAAAGCGGTTTATGAATATTTTGCCGGACAAAAAGATAATCAGTAAAATAAACTTGGATTTTGATACAATCAGATAAGATAATTTAAAAAATATAAAAAATATGGCTTAATATGGAATTTTATAAATTTATATTATTGTGTTGACAAAAAACAGTGTTAAGGAGATAATATAAATATAAAATTTTGTCGAATTAAAGCGGAAAGACAGAGGTTTTTATGAGGGTAATCACCGGCCTTGCCAGAGGCAGAAAACTTACCACATTAAAAGGCGACGATGTGCGTCCTACTACTGATTTAGTAAAAGAAGCGGTATTTAGTATAATCCAATTTGAATTGGATTCAGCCAGGGTGCTTGATTTATTTGCAGGCTCTGGCCAAATGGGCATAGAAGCATTAAGCCGAGGAGCAAGAGAATGTGTGTTTGTGGATAACAGCGCTAAAAGCATAGCGGTTGTAAAACAAAATTTACAGCATACTGGGCTTATTTCCAATGCTAAAATTATTACAGCTGATTATTTAAGCTATTTGGAAATGAATATAGGAACATTTGATATAGTATTTTTAGACCCGCCTTATAGTAAAAATATGCTGCAAAAAGCATTGCCTAAATTACCGGGCAAGATGAATAAAGGCGGAGTTATAATATGTGAAAGCCCAAAAGATGAAATATTGCCGGAAAATATCGAAAATTTCAGTATATATAAACGTTATCGTTATGGTAAAATATGCATAACGGTTTACAGGGAAAGTCAAGATTAGTATTTTTAGTATTTAATTAAATCTTAAGTATTTTGTAAAAATATAATCCGATTGGAGCGGTACAATGAAAATTGCAGTATGCCCGGGAAGCTTTGATCCAGTAACTAACGGCCATATGGATATAATAAGGCGCGCTTCAAAAATGTTTGATAAAGTTATAGTTGTAGTATTAACTAATTTTGCAAAAAAAGCTAATTTTACTGTTGAAAAACGTGTGGAGCTATTAGAAAAGGCTGTGCAATGTTTTGATAATGTAGAAGTAGACCATTTTAATGGTTTATTAGCTGATTATGCAAAAATCCGCGATGCTAAATTTATAATAAAAGGATTACGTGCTGTATCTGATTTTGAATATGAATTTCAGATGGCTATGACTAATAGTAAATTAAATCCTGAGCTTGAAACAGTATTTTTAACTTCCAATTCCGACTATATGTATTTAAGCTCAAGCATAGTAAGGCAGGTTGCTCAATTGGGCGGGGATATTCATGGATTTGTTCCGGAATGTATAAGAGAAGAGATTATTAAAAAATATAGTCAGGGAGGAATTAAAAGTGACAGTTGAAGAATTACTTGATCAGTTTGATGATTTAATAGAAGATGCTTTTACTTTACCGTTTAGCAGTAAAAAGGTAGTAGACGCATCTAAAGCAAGGGATATTATTGATGATTTGCGTCTTAATATACCTCAGGAATTCCGCCAGGCTAAAGCTATTGTTGCAGACCGTTCAGAAATTATATCTAATGCACGTCGTGAAGCTGAGGGTATTATAAGAGATGCTGAAGCAAAAGCTAAAGGCCTTATTGCGCGGGAAGAAATTCTCCGCAGCGCTCAGGCAAAAAGTGTGGATATAATAAATCAGGCGCATCTTAAATCACGTGAAATTAAAAAAGCTGCTGCTGAATATGCAGATGAAACTATGAAGCGTACTGATGAGATTTTACAGCAAAGTATAACTGCTCAAAGAGAGATTTATAAACATATCGATGAATCTGTATCCCAGGTGCTTGCAGAAAACCGTGAAGTATGTAAAAAAGCTGAAGAGCTTATGGGCCAGAATGTTACAAAGCTTCGTAAAGCAAGGCAAGTATTAAGGAATCCGCCTAAAAATGATCAATAATAAGATTTTATAATAAAAAATTATAGCCCAGGATTTATTAATTCCTGGGCTTTTTGCGTTATATTAATTTGTTTATCAATTTAATTAAAAAATAAATATAAAGGTAATTAAATAGTATAATACAATAGAATAAATAATAAAACTGATCTAAATAAAAACAGACAAAGTAAAAGTACCGTTTAAGGGGGGCGCCTGCGAAGCGCATCAAAAGATGCGCTGGGACGCAAAATAATTTTTTTAATACAAAAGCTAAGTTAAAATAAGAAATTAGTATTTCCTTAAGACCTCAGTATCTTTAACTTAGCAAATTATTTTGCGTAAAGCAGCCATATAAAATATGGCTGCGCGCAGGCGCCCCCTTTTAAGATAACGCAACCGGAAACGTTTTAATTATAAAATATATATTTGGTTTTATTTTATCGCTTGTTTTTGGTTATTGTAATATTTATTTAATATAAT
Source organism: uncultured Clostridia bacterium (assembly GCA_944384895.1). GTDB lineage: Bacteria > Bacillota > Clostridia > Oscillospirales > Acutalibacteraceae > RGIG7067. The sequence goes on from CALWVB010000048.1 coordinate 16,100, forward strand.
AAATATTAAATTTTAAAATTAGTAAAATTAATCTTCAGAATTGTTATTATATATAACTTCGCGCATGAGATCGATATTTTTTTGAAAATCTACGCCTAAAACCATAGCTTTATTTATAACTAAATCCCTATAGGTACCGTCAGCTGGTATTCTTAACTGTTCAAATTCATATTTAGAAAATGATGGTACAGATAAAATCAAAGAAAATATTTCGCCTTTTGGAATGTTAGTAGTAAGAGCAGGCAAAAATGTATTTAATAATTCATTTAACTGGATTATATTTTTATCTTTTATTTTTTCAAATATCTGTTCAAGTACTTTGCGTTGGCGTTCTGTACGGCCAAAATCATTGCCTATTTTACGTATACGTGAATAAGCAAGAGCCTGTTTGCCATTAAGATTTTTTTTACCAGAACCAGATAATTGACTGTCATCAGCAGGGTCGCCTACCTGGATATTATGATTTCTTACATATAAATTAATGTATTCTACTTCATCTTCAGTGACCTCAATAGTAACGCCGCCCAATTCATCTATAAGATCTATAAATGAATAAAAATCAACTGAAACATAACGGTCAACTTTTATTTTAAAATTCTTTTCAACTGTTAACATGAGCAGTTCCGGACCACCATAAGCATGAGCTGCATTAATACGGCTTTGGCCTTTTCCCGGTATTGCAACATACATATCACGCATAAGAGATGTTGCAATTATTTTATTTGTCTTTTTATTAATAGATACTAATATCATAGAATCGGAACGTCCATTTTCGCCTGTAACACGTGTATCGCTGCCTATAAGCAATACATTATATACATCCTCATCATATATAATATCAGTACTGTTTTCTTCCATATTCTTGCGTATTTGTTCTTCAAGCGCCTCTATTTCTGATTTAGGTGAATCATCAATGCCAGAAACAAGATCATCATCGGGTTCAATACTGTCTACAATTGATACATCACCTGTTGGTTTATAATCTATTTTTCCTATTAATCCATGTAAATATAAAAATGCAATTAACAGTATTATAAGAATTAAACCGGCAAATACACCAATAACAATAGCTGTTTTCTTTCCAGCTGACATCTTTTTCCTGCGTTTTTTATTTGATCCATCATATGAACTGTTATTATCGTTCATGTATGCTCACTCCTGATTTTTTATAATTATTATTAACAATAATATTAACTAATATTTCCTTTTTTAAAAAAATAAAATTGTTTAATAATTATAACATGTAAAAATATATTATGCAAAATAAAATCACGAAAAATATGTGAAATTTAGGTAATATTGTCAATTTAAAATGAAAAAAGAAAGCATATTATTTTAAACATGCTTTCCTTTTTTATTTAATCTTCTTTTATTGGATTTTCTTTTAAAAAACTGTCAAGTAATTGAGCAGCACCTCTAACCAAAGCTACACAAGGCCGGATTTTATAATACTGTTCGTCTCTTTTATCAGGCTGTGGATTATCCGCTCCTTTTGGACGTTTTAATAATTCAAAACAGTTTATAGTTCCGTAAATATCCTTATACTTCTGGGCATATAGCTGTATTAGTTTATAATGCTGTGTTTTAGATTTTATATCCTTTGGATCAGTATAACCATATTTAAGTCCTAAGATCATAAAAGAACCGGTCACAGTCCCACAGGTTTCACGCAATCTCCCCATACCAGCGCCAAATGAAGAGGATATTTTTATAGCAGTATCAAAATCAAGACCAACTTCATCACAAAAACCGCCTAAAATAGATTGAGCACAGTTATAACCTGCCATAAATAATTCTACGGATTTATCAATAGGAGAAGACATTATAATTTTTTACTCCTTAAAAATTTATATATAAAAATATAAATTATAATTTTTCAATTGTATCAGCGGCATTTTCCAGCCAATCGCCTTCAAATAATTCAATCATACCAGCATCACATGCAGCAGCAAGCTTAGGATTTATAGGAAGTTTTGCTAAAACTGGGATATTAAATTCCTTAGCAATTGAATCAATATGGCTTTCACCAAATATATTAATCTTTTTACCGCAGTCCGGACATAAAGCATAACTCATATTTTCTACTAAACCTAATACCGGAATATTCATCATCTCAGCCATTCTTACAGCTTTTGATACTATCATTGATACAAGTTCCTGCGGAGAAGTAACTATAATTATACCGTCAACAGGCAATGATTGGAATACAGTTAAAGGCACATCGCCTGTTCCTGGAGGCATATCTACAAACATATAATCAACGTCATCCCAGATTACATCTGTCCAAAATTGTTTTACAGTACCAGCAATAATAGGGCCGCGCCATATTACAGGATCAGTATCATTTGGAAGAAGAAGATTTACCGACATAACTTTGACGCCTGTTTTGCTTTGTACAGGGAATATTCCCATATTATTACCTTTTGCTTTTTCTTTAAGGCCAAATATTTTAGGAATTGACGGTCCGGTTACATCAGCATCAAGTATAGCGCTGGAAAAACCGCGGCGGTTCATTTGCACTGCCATAAGTGATGTGACAAGTGATTTGCCTACCCCGCCTTTACCGCTTACAACGCCGATTACCTTTTTAATATGACTCATTTCATGAGGTTGCTCAATAAGGCTTTCTTTTCTTTCGGCACAATCTTCGCCACAGGATGAACAATCATGATTGCATTCTTGACTCATAACAAAATCACCTTCATAAATTTTATATTAATTATATTATTACAAAAAAATAGCTATATAGCAACTATTTTTGCATATTCCCCATATTTATTATAGCATGATTATAGCATGTATAAAAATTATAAATATTAATAAATAGTACCTCTTGGAGAAGTTTTTGAAGTATATTTAAGCTCTTTTTTCGGACACATAGAAGTTAAAGCACAATGGCAATCTTCACAATTTTCGCCGCTGTTACAATAATCATCGTCTTCATGGCCGATTACAAGCGTTCTTCCGGTTACTATAAATTTTGCTAATTTTATTCTTGCATTATGATAAAGACGCAATATAGTTTCTCTGTCTAAAGACATTTCTTTTATACATTGGTCTAAATTCATATTACTGTAATCAAGACAATAAACAGTTTTATATTCATCTGATGTCATAACAAGAGTACCAATATCAGATAATTCTATATTTGACGCCAGATTATCGTTACATGGCATTTTACATATACGAGTACATCCCATAGAATCGTCCATAAATTTTCACCTCGGTAAAACAATTAAATTCTATATTAACATATTTTGCAGGGATGTCAATGCTTTTTATAGGTAATTTTTATATAAATATTACCTTTTTTGTATAATTCCCTAAAGTTAATATTTTATATACCTATTAAAAATATAATAATTTATTTTTATATTGACTGTTATTAAAATAACGATTATAATATCATGACAGAATAATATCACAATATATTCATAATTTATTATATATCTGCTACTGTGGCTCAGTTGGTAGAGCAGCTGATTCGTAATCAGCAGGCCAGGGGTTCAAGTCCCCTCAGTAGCTTTAATAATTAGAAAAAGCCTTGAAGCTGAAAATATTTGCTTCAAGGCTTTCTTATTATGTTTTGCAATTTATAATTTTATATATTTTATGTTTCTCTTGTTATGTATTGGCAGTATACATAAATATTTTGTATTTTTTTAGCCTGAACACCATCGTCGGCATGAATAACAGGCTGTGTCTCAGAAGGCGTTATATATAATTTAAACGCAATGGCATCCTGACCTGGGCGCATTTTGCGCACAGCTTTATAATTAAATTCTTTTCTTTCAATACCAAGGTAATCATGTATTACCTTTTCAATTTCACGGTCAGTAAAACAACGTATAATATCGTCGATATCATAGGTTTCAATAATAGCTTTGGCTTCTTCAAACGATAGGTCTGTGCAACGGTAAGTTCCTTGGCCGATTACATACATTGTACTGTTGTCTAATAATAATAAAGGTTCATGTTTAGTTGGCATATTATTTACCCCTTTCTGTTTAGAAATTTGGAGCTTGTGAAAAATTTAGCAATATGCATAAAAACAATCCTTAACACAAATATATAATAGCAAATTTACACATCAAATGCAATACCTTTGCCAATATTATCCATTATATTTATAAAAAAATAGTTTAGTACTTTAATAATATAAAAAATAGAGTAAATACCAATTTAATATTAATAAATTTATATTTTTATTGTTAAATTACATAAAAATATGACTTTATTAATATATTATCTATTGTGATATGTTATAATTAAATTATAAAATTCTTGAATAAATTTTGATTAAAAAGAGGTGAAATAAATATGCAGGCAAATCGTTTATTTGAGATAATTTATTTATTAATTGAAAAAGAAAATATGACGGCTAAACAATTATCAGAAAAATTAGAAGTTTCGCCGCGAACTATATACAGAGATGTAGACATTTTATCATCCGCAGGAGTACCTATATATTCAAATAGGGGTAAAAATGGCGGAATTAGTTTAATGAAGGGATATATTCTTGATAAATCACTGTTATCAGAACATGAACAGGATGAAATATTATTTTCTTTAAAAGGATTTAAAGCAACGGATATGACTAACAGTGGGATTATGACAAAATTAAACGCTTTATTTAATAATAGGAATACTGATTGGATAGATGTAGATTTTTCTCAATGGGGAGCGAATAAATCCCAGAAAAATATATTTTATAATATAAAAACAGCTATATTGGAAAATTATATAGTTTATTTTACATATTACAGTTCAAAAGGAGAAAAAAGTTTTAGAAAAATAGAACCGGTTAAATTGATATTTAAAAATCATTCATGGTATTTACAAGGATATTGTTTAACAAAAAATGATTACAGGACCTTTAAAATAAGCCGTATAGAAAATTTAACAGTAACGGACAACAAATTTTTAAAAAGAGATATACCTATTCCGGCGATAGAACAACCTGACTATAATTATGGCCAAATGGTTTGTTTGCATTTACAATTTCCAGCGCATATGGCTTTTAGAGTATTTGATGAATTTTGCTATGAAGATATACAAAAAACTAAAGACGGCCAGTTTATAGTAAAAGTAAATATGTCAATAAGCAGCTGGATGTATGGCTATCTTTTATCCTTCGGCGAAGATATTAAAGTATTAGAGCCGGAAAGCGTAAAAAAGGAACTATCGGATAAAGCGAAAAGAATAATAAGAAATTATAAATAATCCTTATTATATGAAATACTGTTGTCATATTATAAATGATATAATGGGTATAAAGATAAGCTGAAATTTTATATTATAAAAACAGGAAAATTATAAATATGGAATATATAAAAGCAAAAAGTATAGTAACACGCACAAAAAGTACGGCATGGTTTGGTGCACAATATAATATGAATATATATAAAGGCTGTTGCCATGGCTGTATCTATTGCGACAGCCGCAGCCAATGTTACAGGATAGAAAATTTTGATAATGTTAGAGCAAAAGAAGATGCTCTTAAAATAATCAGAGATGATTTAAGAAAAAAAGTTAAAACCGGAGTCATTTCTACAGGGGCTATGAGCGATCCGTATAATAAATTTGAAAAGCATTTATGTTTAACAAGACATGCGTTAGAGTTAATAGATGCATATGAATTTGGGATAGCTATTGCAACAAAAAGCAGTCTTATAACCCGCGATATAGATATATTAAAGGATATACAAAAGCATTCGCCTGTAATATGTAAAATTACAATAACAACATATGATGATGAATTATGTAAAAAAATTGAGCCTAATGTAAGTTTATCATCAGAACGGTTCAAGGCGATAGAACAATTATCTAAAGCAGGGATCTTCAGTGGAATATTATTAATGCCGGTTTTGCCGTTTATTGAAGATAATCAGGAAAATATATTAAACATAATAAATATGGCAAATAAAATGGGAGCTAGGTTTATCTATCCGGCATTTGGTATGACATTAAGGCAAAATCAAAGAGAATATTATTTAAATAAACTGGAAAAATTATTTCCACAAAAGGACTTTAAAGAAAAATATATTAAGACATATGGCAATGCATATCAATGTACAAGTAAAAATGCCAGAAAATTATGGTATATTTTTAAAGAACAATGTGATAAATATGGAATTTTATATAATATGAATGATATCATAAAAGCATATAAATCCGGGTATCAAGATATACAGTTAAAGTTTTTTGATTAAATAAATGCATGGCTATAATAATTTTTTATCCCACAATATGCAAAAATAAACCATAAAAATAAAGAAAAACGTATTTATTATAATTATAATAAGCTAATAGGCTGCCTAAACAGGCAGGGGGGCGCCCGCGTGCAACCATATTTTATATGGTTGCCGGATGCAAAATAATTTGTTAAAAAAATATGCTGTTTACAAATAAACCAACTTGATTTTTTTATTAAACATGACTTTAATTATTGGATATTATTTTGCATTAAGAGCATCTTTAGATGCTCTGCGCGGGCGCCCCCTTCAGATGTACATTTTCCGTTTTCGTTTATTTTGATTATTTTATTATACTTTTTTATTTTGTGCTGTATAATTTACGTTTATAAAATTACTGATTTATTTAGGGTTTTATGATAATAAATATTTAAAAATAAGGTAAGATGAAAATAAAATTTAAGTAAAATCCATATAAAAATACTATAATTTTACTTGACAAAAGTATAAGCATGTGTATAATATTATTCAATAAAATTAAACCGACGAGCAAGAATAGTAAGAATTTCCGGGTGTATAAAGAGAGCCGAAGATGGTGGAAATGCGGCAGCACAGGTTTTTCCGAATGGCCTTGCGAGGGCGGCCCGAAAATATAACAATTTATGGTTTTATGTGTGTATTTTGCATGCAGGTCATATATTAATAGCTATAAAAAGCTATTAATAAAAATTGTTGTTTTATTAGTAGGCGCCGACGGGAACCCTGTCCGTTATCAGTAGGGCGCATATGATGGTATGCGAAATGAGCGGATGATTTTTTATAAAATCATCAATATGGGTGGTACCGCAGAAGTTTATTATAAGCTTTTGTCCCTGTTTTGGGGACAAAAGCTTTTTTTGTTTTTATGCATAAAAATTTATAGAATAAACAAAGCTGTACTAATACATAAAACCTTATATTATA
>CALWVB010000049.1 GCA_944384895.1 uncultured Clostridia bacterium
GTTTAATAATCGTTTTAATAGATTATATTAATTTAAATTACATAAAAGACAATAATAAATAATTAAATCAGTTATATTTATAATTAAAACATTATCTATTGAGTTACCGTTACCATAGGGGCGCCTGTGCAAGCGCATGTTTTAAGATGCGCTAAAAGCAAAATAATTTAGTATTAAAGTAGGTTGAGATGAATATTTAGAAAAAAGCATTTTTTAATGCTCTCAGCATATTTTTGAAAAAATTATTTTGCGTAAAACAGCCATATAAAATATGGCTGCGCGCAGGCGCCCCCTTTTATGCGGTACTTTTCCGTATCCTGTTTTATTATGATTAGTTTTTTTAATATTTTTTTGTTTTGTGCTTTTTATATTACCTTTGCATATATAAAACATCGTATTACAATTGTAATACGATGTTTTATTATAACATATTAATCTATATCTATTTTTATGGCGCAATTGAATAGTTTGGCGCTTCTTTTGTAATATATATATCATGAGGATGGCTTTCTTTTAATCCAGCGCCTGTGATGCGTACAAATTGTGCTTTACTATGAAGATCATCTATAGTAGCACAACCAGTATAACCCATACCTGCACGAAGGCCGCCCATAAGCTGATATACTGTATCAGAAAGATATCCTTTATGAGGTACGCGTCCTTCAACGCCTTCTGGTACAAGCTTTTTATTATTTTCCTGGAAATATCTATCTTTAGAACCTTTTGCCATAGCACCAAGGCTTCCCATGCCTCTATAAACTTTAAACTGTCTGCCTTGATATATTTCACTTTCACCAGGTGATTCCTCACATCCGGCTACTAATGAACCTACCATAACAATTGATGCACCAGCTGCTAATGCTTTTACTATATCGCCGCTGAATTTTATACCGCCGTCTGCTATTACAGGTACGCCATATTTTGCGGCTACTCTTGCTACATCATATATAGCTGTTACCTGCGGTACACCAATACCAGCTACAACACGGGTTGTACATATTGATCCTGGTCCTATACCTACTTTAAGTGTATCTGCTCCGGCTGCTATCAAATCTTCTGCAGCACTTGCTGTAGCAATATTTCCTGCGATTAATGTTATATCAGGGAATTTTTGTTTTACCTTCTTAACGCATTCTATTATTCCTATATGATGTCCATGAGCTGAATCAAGTACTAATGCGTCAACCTGGTTATTTATTAATTGTTCAGCTCTTTCCAATACATCAGCTGTATTGCCTATTGCAGCTGCTACTAATAACCTGCCGTTTTGATCTCTTGCGGAATTTGGATATTGTACGGCTTTTTCTATATCTTTTATTGTTATAAGACCTTTTAAATAATTGTTTTCATCTACTATAGGAAGTTTTTCTATACGATGCTTTCTTAATATCTCCTGAGCTTGTTTTAATGTTGTGCCTACAGGAGCTGTGACCAAATTTTCGCTTGTCATGACGGTACTTATACGCTGATCAAAATCATTATCTGTCATAAAACGCATATCACGGTTTGTTAATATACCAACTAATTTTCCATCTTCACAAATTGGTACGCCTGATATTCTATAACGTTTCATTAATTCTTCTGCATCAGCTACTTTATGTTCAGGCGACAGATAAAATGGATTTACTATTACCCCATTTTCTGAACGTTTTACCTTATCTACCTCCATAGCTTGCTGTTCTATTGACATATTTTTATGTATTACGCCAATTCCGCCTTCGCGAGCTATTGCTATGGCCATTCTGGCTTCTGTTACTGTATCCATTGCCGCTGTCATAAGCGGAATATTCAGCGATATTTTTTTACTAAGCCGTGTTTTAATACTTACTGCATTCGGTTCGATTTCACTTCTTGCAGGTATAAGCAGGACATCATCAAATGTTAATCCTTCTTTGACAAACTTTTCATTTGCATCACAATTAAGCATTTTTTCCACCCTTTCTCTTTAAAATAGTATATTTAATTAAATATATACTATTTTTTCATATTTGTAAATATCTTTTATTATTTTTTTCTTAAAATATTTTTGTTTCACGTGAAACATATATAATTAAAATTCTTTAATATAACTATGGATTTATATTTCCATAGAATAATATTTGCGGTCATACTTATTAACATATTAATTCTTATATTTGTTCATTCTCTACAACAAAGGTAATGAAAATAGCATAGAACAAAAAAATATTTAAAAAATTAGTGATAATAAAATCTGTTATAAGATAAAGTACCGCCTAAAAGGGGGGCGCCTGCGGAGCGCATCGAAGATGCGCTAAAAGCAAAATAATTTAGTATTAAAGTAACTTGAGATGAATATTTAAAAATAGGTATTTTTTAATGCTCTCAGCATATTTTTTGAAAAAATTATTTTGCGTAAAGCAGCCATATTTTATATGGCTGCGCGCAGGCGCCCCCCTATTGTACGGCAGCACAAGAGAAAATATTGATAATAACAAAATATATTTACTTTTTTATATTGTTCTTGTCTTTTGTGAAATTTAGATTAATGTAGTTTATACTTTAATTAATCAAGTTTTACTTTTATAATTAGCGTAATTTTAATATCTAATCTTTTTTATTAATACAATTTACTTGATTTTTATAAATAAAGCTTTTCTTCTCTCCTTAAGCTAAACCGAAAATGGCGTTTCATTTAAAATAGACCATTTGATAAAAAAAGACCATTATTAAAATTTATTTTTAATAACGATCCTTTTTTCTTTCTAATTATTATTTAATTATATCTGTTCCCATATATTTACGCAATACTTCCGGTACTGTTACGCTGCCATCGTCATTTTGATAATTTTCCAATATTGCCGCAACTGTTCTGCCTATCGCTACGCCAGAACCATTTAATGTGTGCACAAGCTGTGCTTTTTCTTTTATATTCATTTTATATCTTATTGATGCTCTTCTTGCCTGGAAATCTTCAAAATTAGAACATGAAGATATTTCTAAATAACGGTTATATGACGGCATCCATACTTCTATATCATATGTTTTTGCAGAAGAAAAGCCTAAATCACCCGTAGAAAGGGTTACTACATGATAAGGTAATTTTAATAATTGCAAAACTCTCTCCGCATCATTAGTCAATTTTTCTAATTCATCATATGAATCTTCCGGACGTACAAATTTAACAAGTTCAACTTTATTAAACTGATGCTGTCTGATAAGACCTCTTGTATCACGGCCAGCTGAACCGGCTTCTGCTCTAAAACATGCAGAATAGGCACAATATTTTAACGGTAATTTATTACCATCTAAAATATCATCCCTATACATATTTGTAACAGGTACTTCTGCTGTTGGAATTAAAAAATAATCATTTGTAAGACGGAAAGCATCCTCTTCAAATTTTGGGAGCTGGCCTGTACCTGTCATGGAAGCACGATTTACCATAAACGGCGGGAATACTTCTGTATAACCATTTGCTGTATGTGTGTCAAGATAAAAATTAATTATAGCTCTTTCTAAACGCGCGCCTAATCCTTTATAAAAATGAAATCTTGCGCCGGTTACCTTTGCTGCAGTTTCCGGATCAAGTATATCAAGAGCTGCACCAATATCCCAATGAGCTTTTGGTTCAAAATCAAATTTTGTCGGTTCTCCCCAACGGCGTACCTCTACATTATCACTGTCATCTTTCCCTATTGGTACACTTTTATTAGGAATATTAGGTATACCCATTATTATATCATATTGCTTTTGTTCAAGTTCAGAAACTTGTGCGTCAAGAGCTTTTATTTCAGCTGATAATTCCTTCATCTCCGCCATTATAGCCGAAACATCTCCGCCTTCTTTTTTTATACGAGGTATCTCTTTTGAAGCAGCATTTTGTTTACATTTTTTAGCTTCAGATTGTGCTAAAGCATCTCTTCTTTTAGAATCTAACTGTAATACTTCATCAATTTGACTGTCATAATCTTTATTTCTGGCTTTCATCGCAGCCTTTACCATATCCGGCTGGCTTCTTACTAATTTAATATCAAGCATATTTTCATTCTTCCTTTTTATTATATTTTTATATTAATCATTCTTTATATCTCAATATTACCAATCAGCTATAGATTTAACTAACTTAATTAAGTCATCTTCTGAATAAAAATCGATTTCCATTGTACCTTTATATTTACCTATATTTACTCTAACACGTCGGCCTAATATTTCACCTAATTGTATTTCAATTTCAGTACAAATTTTAGGTTTATCCGGTTTGATTGTATCTTTATTAATTTCTTGTTTATTTATAACTTCATTTTTCTTTTGTGATTTAGCTTCTTTTGCCTTTTTTTCAAGCGCTCTTACAGAATATCCCATTTTTACAGCTTCATCTGCCATATCATTTAACTGTTTTTCATCTTCAAATGATAATAACGTACGGGCATGGCTTGATGATAATTTTCCTTCTAATACATAATCTCTTGTTTTTTCAGGTAATTTTAACAGCCTTAATGCATTAGTTATAGCTTCTCTAGATTTATTAAGCCGTTTTGCTACGTCTTCATGGGTCATATTATAAGTATCCATTAATTGTTTAATACCTTCAGCTTCTTCAATAGGATTTAAATCCTGGCGCTGTAAATTTTCTATAAGAGCAAATTCCATTGCTTCATTATCTGACATTTCTCTTATAACAGCAGGTATAGTAGTAAGACCTGCCATCATAGAAGCTCTCCAACGGCGCTCCCCTGCTACCAACTGATATCCGCCGTTTATAATTGGCCTGACTAATATAGGCTGTAATACACCGTGTTGTGATATTGAATCACATAATTCCTGTAATGAAGCTTCATCAAATTCTTTTCTTGGTTGGTCTCTATTTGGGCTTATTTCATCAATTGCTAATTCAACAGCCTTACCATTTTCTTCAGCTGAATTATCTGCAAATAAAGCTTCAAGACCTTTTCCCAATCCTCCTTTTCTAGATGCCATTATCATACTTCCCTTCTGATTTTATTTAACTATTTTATCCCCATTATGCTGTAAAAATTCCAATGCTAATTTTTCATAAGCCTGCGAACCTTTAGAATTACTGTCAAAATATTTAACAGGTTGGCCATAACTTGGAGCTTCTGATAATCTAACATTTCTAGGTATGCTTGTTGCATAAACCTTTCTTGGAAAGAATCGTTTAACTTCCTGTACAACCTGTTGTGTCAGATTAAGGCGTCCATCATACATTGTTAAAAGTACGCCTTCTATATCAAGATGAGGATTAAACATTCTTTTTACTGTCCTGACAGTAGCCATCAGCTGGCTAAGACCTTCCAAAGCATAAAATTCACATTGTATAGGTACTAATATTGTATCAGATGCAGTTAATGCATTTAATGTAATTATCCCCAATGACGGCGGACAATCTATAAATATATAATCATAATTATCCAATACAGTGGCTAAACTATTTTTTAATCGTGATTCACGTTTCTTCATTTCCACTAATGAAATTTCTGCTCCTGCAAGCTGTATATTTGCAGGAATTAAATCAACATTTTCAAATTGAGTATTTATACATGCTTTAATTGCTGGTTGTTCCTCTACTAAAATTTCATATGAAGAAAGACCGATTTCTCTTTTATTAATGCCTAAACCACTGGTTGAATTTCCTTGAGGATCAACGTCTACTAATAAAACTTTTTTATTAAAACTACCTAATGCTGCTACTAAATTAACAGCAGTAGTAGTTTTTCCTACTCCTCCCTTTTGATTTACAACTGATATTACTTTTGCCATTATATCAACCTGCTTTATAATTCAATAATTATTTTTATTTATTATTTTGTATTATAACATATAATAATTTTGATTAAAAGCTATTTAACAGCAAAATTCAGTTTACAAAATACAATGTTTCACGTGAAACATTGTTAAAATTATTATTTTGTATGTCATGGTAGTATGAAAATTACAAGTAAAACAATAAATCCCATACATGATTTATTGTATAATTATTTGAAACTATCTGTTACCCGTATAAAGGGGGGCGCCCGCGGGCAACCAATCGGTTGCCCCTGCAAATATTGTAGTTTAAATGATTTATAATAATATTATACTAATATATTTGCAGGGAGCGTATGAAATACGCTCCGCGGGCGCCCCCCCTGTTATTCGTGACTTTTCATGTTATATTTTTTGTGTACAATATTATTTAATATCTGTCATATAATCTTTTCTAGTTTTTAGTTATGTAAAATATCATTAAAATTCTATATTTAAATTTAAAAAAATAATAGTAAAAACTCCCCTGAAAAAATTTTCAGAGGAGTTTTTACTGGTGAGGGAGAACAAAAAGACCTTTTTCATAAAAGGCTATTTTTATGAGACGTGAGGGGATACGCCTCCTAATACATAAATTAAGCGCTTTTACGTTTAGAATCATATTTATTCTTCGGTATTCTTATTACATATTCAATATATGTATCATTATCATTTCTTTTAGTTTGTGCATTAATACCCGATTGTTTCATAACATCAAGTGCATGATTAATAGTATTAATAAATAATCTTACATCCCTTACAATAGGTATTATATTTTTCTTTTTTGATATAGTTTTAATAATAGGTTCATTTAATGATTTAATATATTTTTCTGATTGATCTACATTAAGATTATTTTTAATAATAAAATCAAGAGCCTGTTCACGTTTATCTTCATTTAAAGATAAAAGAGCCCTTGCATGACGTTCAGTTAACCCAGCCTTTATAATTTTATTGCAAAGTTCATCAGCTAATTTTAATAATCTTAATTTATTAGCAATTGCAGATTGTGATTTTCCTAATTTTTTAGCTGTTTGTTCTTGAGATAAACCTGTTAATTTCATTAAATTTAAAATAGCCACTGCTTCTTCAAAAAATGATAAATTACTTCTTTGAATATTTTCTACCAATGTTAAAACAGCAGCTTTTTCATTACTGGTTGATATTTCTATACAAGGAACACGTTTCATCCCAATTAATATAGCCGCACGTAATCGTCTTTCACCTGCAATCAATTCCCATGATCCTTGTTTTGTATGTCTTACAGTAATAGGCTGAAGCATACCATTTTCATAAATAGATTGTGCCAAACCATATAATTCATCATCTTTAAAGGTTTTCCTTGGTTGATGTGGACTTGCAATAATCATTTTAGGATCTAAATATAATACTTTATTTTTATTGTTAAGCATATTCATAATAAAACCTCCAATGGATATTTGGTTATAATAACTCCCTCAATTTATTAAAAACCAAATAAATCTAAATACTTTTTATTACATTTTTTATTATATAAAATCAATTATTTTTCATTTCATCAACAATATATCATAAAAATAATATAAATTCCAGTATTTTCCATCTACAGGTTTTGCTATATACTTTTACATTTCGCTAAATTTAAAGCGGTTTCTTAGAAATTTGTGCCGGATTACGTGGATACTTTGACGGAATATGCGATATTTTTTTAATATTAATTATAGTTCTTAAATAATTATCATTAAGTTTAAAAGTAAAAACATTTTCTATTTCCGAGGAAAGCATTTTTATAGCATTATTAGCATTTATTATCTCAATATTAGCATTGTCACCTTTCATAGCAATAAATTTTCCGTTAATTTTAACAAAAGGTAGGCAATATTCGCATAATTGATTTAAGCTTGCAACTGCACGTGCTGTCACAATATCATATTTTTCCCTATATTCTGTCTTTTTTCCTGCATCCTCTGCCCTGCTGTGAATTAAAGTAGCTTTAATATTTAAATTATTTATAACATCATTTAAAAATATCAGTCTTTTATTTAAAGAATCCAATAAAATAAGATTAATATCATCTCTCATAATTTTAAGCGGGATTCCTGGGAACCCCGCTCCTGTACCTACATCAATAACACTCGCATTTTCCGGTATATCTATATAATTAAAAATAGTAATACTATCAAGAAAATGCTTTATAGCTATTTCTTCTGGTTGAGTAATAGCAGTTAAATTAATTTTATTATTCCAAGTGAGAAGTAAATTTAAATATTTATCAAATTTATTTAATTGCTCATCATTTATTTTTATATTAATTTTTTCAGCTGAATTTATTAGAATATCCTGCCATTTATTCATTATTCAACATCCTTTATAAAATTTACTTATTTATAGATGACAGATAAATAAGCAATACCTGAATATCAGCAGGGCTAACGCCGCTAATGCGGCCAGCCTGGCCAATATTCATAGGCCGCCATTTTTTAAGCTTTTCTATAGCTTCTAACCTAAGTCCAGTAATATTATCATAATTTATATCATTTGGTATAAGTCTATTTTCTAGTCTTTGCATATCATTAATCTGAGCTTGCTGGCGTTTTATATATCCTTCATATTTTATTTCAATTTCAATATGTTCTTTTACCATATTATCAATCTCCGGCCTGTTAATATCAATATCTTTTAATTGATCATAACCTAATTGAGGCCTCTTAATTAAATCAATTAATCTAGCGCCAGTAACAAGCGGAGCAGTATGATATTTTTCCAATATATCATTTACTTGTTTAGATGGAGCAATAACAGTATCATATAAACGTTTAATTTCCATTTTTTTAGCTTGTTGTTTATTTAAAAAATCATTCCATCTTTTCTCACTGATTAAACCTACCTCATGGCCAATTGGAGTTAATCGTTCATCAGCATTATCCTGGCGTAATACTAAGCGGTATTCAGAACGAGATGTCATCATACGATATGGATCTGCACAGCCTTTAGTTACAAGATCATCAATTAATGTACCAATATAAGCCTGAGAACGGTTTATTATAATTTGTTTTTTACCATGAATTTTTAAAGAAGCATTTATTCCAGCAATTAAACCTTGTGCAGCAGCTTCTTCATATCCAGAGGATCCATTAAATTGGCCGCTGCCATAAAGACCAGGATAATTTTTAAATTCCAGTGTAGCATTTAATTCAATTGGATCAATACAATCATATTCAATAGCATATGCAGTACGCATAATTTTAACATTTTCAAGACCATCTATAGTGTGTAAAAATTTAATCTGTACTTCTTCTGGTAAAGATGAAGACATACCTTGTAAATACATTTCTTCTGTATGAATACCACAAGGTTCTATAAATATTTGATGCCGTTCTTTTTCAGAAAATCTGACGATTTTATCTTCAATTGACGGACAATATCTTGGACCAATTCCTTCAATTTTACCACCATATAAAGGTGATCTATGTAAATTTTCCAATATAATTCTTTTTGTTTCAAGATTAGTATATGTTATATGGCATACAGTTTTATTTTCAATTTTATCTTTTGTTTCAAATGAAAATGGAATAATAGGTTCATCTCCATCTTGTCTTTCCAATTTATTAAGATTAAGAGATGCTTTACTTACTCTAGCAGGCGTACCTGTTTTAAATCTTCTGGTTTTTATTCCAAGTCTATTTAAACTTTTACTAAGTTCATTAGCAGGGAACATACCATCTGGTCCGCCTTCATAATCAACTTCACCTACAAATATACGGCCTCCTAAATAAGTGCCTGTTGCAAGTATAACAGCTTTCGTTTCATATTCAGCGCCTAATTTAGTAGTACATATCCAATTATTATCATTTTTTCTTATATCAATAATTTCTGCTTGTATTAAATCAAGATTATCCTGTAATTCTAATACATGCTTCATATGTTCAGCATATCTTCTTCTATCTATTTGAGCACGCAAAGAATGAACAGCCGGACCTTTTCCTCTATTTAACATACGGCTTTGTATAGTACATGCATCAGCAGCTTTACCCATCTCACCGCCTAAAGCATCAATTTCTCTTACAAGATGTCCTTTAGCAGTACCGCCTATAGAAGGATTACAGGGCATATTTCCCACAGAATCCATATTAATAGTAAAAATCGCCGTCATACAGTCAAGCCTTGCGGCTGCCAATGCGGCTTCAATTCCGGAATGTCCGGCTCCTATTACAATTACATCATAATTTCCAGCATAATAGTTCAATGTGAAAATACACCTGCTTTTTTATTATATTTTTCTAATTAATTTTAAAGTCATATTTAACTGAGTCATAAACTTCAATATAGCAAAAAAAATATTTTATACAATTTTTTATTTTAATAAATCTGTCAATCTGTTTTGTTTTAATTACTATTGTTAATGCATTATCATAAATTACATAATATTAAAAACAAATAATAAATATAAAAATAGACATCTTTATTAATATTTAAATCAATTAAGGAAAAGACTCCTTAAAATGAGGGCGCCTGCGTGCAACCATATTTCATATGGTTGCTTTGCAAAATAATTTGAAATATTAATATACTGACATTTAAGACAATACATAATATTATATTTTGCATCCCGCCTGCTTTATAATCTATTATTTTGCATTAAGCGCATCATTTAGATGCGCTGCGCAGGCGCCCTAAATAAAACGCTGTCATTCAATTATCAATTTAATACTTTCTATATATTTTCTATTAATATACCCTAATGATATATATCTTAACAATCATATATAATACAATTATATTTTAAATGACCTTTTTATTACATATAAAACTTGTATAAACAAATGTCACCTTAACTAACGGCCGCTTTTATGAAAGCTTTTAGCTTTCATAACGCCAAACTTTATTTGGCGTCAATGCATGGCCTTTATTTATTATAACATTTACAAAATATAAATTATATAACTTTATTTTACCATCACTAAAATAATGATTATTATAGGGCCATGCATGAAAGCGGCCTAATAAAACCGCCTACAATACCAGTATATTACAAATATCATACAATCAATTATAAAATGTTTCACGTGAAACATTTTATAAACTTTTAATTATGTTGCCGTTTCTTACTTCAAACGCACATCCGCCTGTTTGACGCATAACCGGTGCAGGGTCACAGCATGATATAAACACTTGCCAGCCATCGAGATGATGAAGTATAAAATCCTGTCGTTTAATATCAAGTTCACTCATAACATCATCCAATAATGCCACGGGCATTTCACATGTTATTTCTTCAAGCAATCTTGCTTCCGCTAATTTCATAGCTAAAACAGCTGACCTTTGTTGACCTTGAGAACCATATGACCTGGCAGAATAGCCGTTTATATAAATATCAATATCATCACGGTGTACGCCTTTAGTAGTATAACCTTGAGCCACATCATTACCAATAGATTCTTTTAGTTTTTTGATATAATCATCACAAAATTGCGCCGCATTACTATATTCATTATTATCCTGAGTACAATATTTCATATTAAATGTTTCATTTTCTCCGGCTAGCCCACAATAAATATCCTGCGCCATACGATTTAATTTAGCTGTATAACGTTTTCTTGCAATATAAATTTCGCCAGCCATAGCGCATAATTTTTCATCCCACACATCTATTGTATCCAATAAAGCTGGAAATTTAGCGCAATCTTTTAATAAAGCATTTCTTTGGGATAAAATTTTATTATACGCTGATAATATTTCAATATATCTCGGCATAACCTGACATATAGCCCCATCAATAAATCTGCGTCGTTCACCTGGACCGCCTTTTACTAAAGTAAGATGAGCTGGAGAAAAAACTATAGCGCAAAACCTGCCGTTTAATTCAGAAGCTGAGGATAATTTAACACCATTTAAAATAGCTGTTTTAACTTTTTCAATTCGTAATTCAGCTTGCTGATCACGCTGTTCAGCATAAAAATTCATTTTAAGCTGAGCAAATGACGTATCAAATTTAATCATTTCATTATTTTTAGCTTGCCTGAATGATTGCGCGCCAGTAAATAACCAAATAGCTTCAAGTAAATTTGTTTTACCTTGTCCATTATCGCCATAGATAATATTTACACCGTCATGAGGATAGATTTCCACTGTTTTCAGATTACGAAACTGATTAAAATATATCAAATCTGTCCTCATAATAAAAACCCCGCATAAATTATTATATAATTTATAATATTTTTAATTATAATTACATAAATAATTATTTATTTTTAACAATAATCTTTAAACCATTATATTCAGCTGTATCACCTTCGCGCAATTTTTTACCACGCATAAGGCATACTTCTCCATTTACTGATACATCGCCCTGTTGTATTAATAATTTAGCATTACCGCCGGTTATGGAAACTCCGGCTAATTTTAAAGCGCTGTCCAATCTAATAAATTCTGTATCAATATAAATAATTTCCTGTTTATTACAATTCATCTTTAATCCTCATTGGCATAATAATAAATAAGAAGCTGTCCCCTTCAAGAGGTTTTATTTTTATAGGAGAAAGCGGACCATTCATTTCAATAAGAACCATATCAAGGTCAGACGCAGATAAAGCATCAATCATATAACGGTTATTAACACCTATTTCAACATCATTGCCAGAAAGATTACATTCCACTTTATCATGAACCTTACCAACAGATGTCTGACATTTTATATCGCATATATTATCTTTAAAAGTACACCTAATAGGAGTTCTTATTTTTTCAGTAATAATAAGAGAAGCTAATTCAATGCTATTTAATAATTTTTTAGTTTGTATTGTAACACTTGTAGAAAATTCATTAGATACTGCTTTTCTAAAATCCATAAATTCTCCATCCATAAGCCTGGTAACAATACTATACCCATCTATAATAAATAAAATGTGTCTGTTGCCTATAGATATTTCTACATCGCCTTCATCATTTAAAAGCTTTAATATCTCATTCATAGCTTTACCGGCAACAACAAATTTTATATTTTCATCACAGCTGATATTTTCCTGTCTTACAGCTAAACGGAAACCATCAAGTGCTGTAAGCCTTAATAAATTTTTTTCAGTTTCAAAACATATACCTGTATTAATAGGTCTTGAATCATTTTGCGCAACACAGAATATAGTCTGTCTAATCATACTTTTAAATATTTCACTGCCAATAATAAGTGATTTTTCTTTATTAACTGATGGCATTTCTGGAAATTCATCCGGATCAATACATGATACTGAAGATTCAGCTTCCCCGCATTTAATAGTAGCAGTATTTTTTTCATCAACAGAAATATTAACAATATCATCTGTCATACGCCTTAATATATCTCCGAATATTTTTGCTGGAAATACAACAGAACCTTCTGCATCACTTGTACCTTCTATTTGAGTTTTCATACCCATTTCAAGGTCATATGAGGAAATTCTCAATTGATTATTAAATGATTCAAGTAATAATCCCTGAAGCGCCGGAATATTTGATTTAACGGAAACTGCGCGGGAACATATGGAGACAGCTTCTAATATTTGGCTGCGATTACATGAAAATTCTAATTTACTCATTAAATTACACCTCAAAAGACATTTCAATATATAAACTTATGTTAAATTAAATAAAAAACATTTTATGTTTTATTAAGAGAGATAATATATTTATATTTATTTAGTAGTAGTAGTAGGTAATGTCGAAATAAGCAAAAACTTCAAAATTAATGCAAAAAATCCTTATTTTATAATATTCTTTTAAATTTTTCCAAGAGTTGAAAATATATTAAAAATTGTTGACAAAATATTACTAAATTTTTGAATTTAACATTTTCAATTATATTCAATATAAAATGTTGAAAACTATGTTGAAAATGTTGATAATATTTTTCAACATAAAAATTAACATGTTTAAAATTCTGTATAGAAAAGATGTTAAAAACTATTCTCTTAAATTTTTAACAATATCGGTTACTTGATTTCTAAAAGTAGAATCCTTTTCCATACGTTTAGTAACTTCATCAAGACTATAGATCATAGTAGCATAATTACGTCCGCCTACTTCTTTACCAATATCAGCAAGGCTCATTTGAGTGATATCACGAATAGCATAAATAGCAACCTGTCTTGCAAGAGAAATATTGCCAGACCTTTTTTTAGAACGTATATCATCAGGAGTAACGCTGAATGTACGGGAAACTTCAGTAATAATTTTATCAACAGTAACTGGTAAAGGCTGACTGTCGCTAAGAACATCTCTTATAGCGTTTTGAGCCATAAGTATAGAAGGTGTTTCACCGGTTAATTGAGAAAAAGCTTTAATTTTTGTAACAGCGCCATCCAATTGCCTGATATTTTTATTAAGTTTTTCAGCTACATATCTTGTTATATCACTAGGCATATCAAAATTAAGCTGTGCAGCTTTTGCTTCAATAATAGCAATTCTTGTTTCAAGATCAGGTAAAGATATATCAGCAAAAACTCCAGCTTCAAAACGTGTACGTAAACGGTCGCTGATTGCATTTATTTCTTTAGGAGGCCTGTCGGATGTAAGAACAATTTGTTTACCAGCTTGAAATAATGTTTCAAATGTATGGAAAAATTCTACCTGAGATGATTCTTTACCGGATAAAAACTGAATATCATCAACAAGCAATACATGAGCTTTACGGTATTTTTCACGAAATTGAGCGGTTGTATCGCTTTTAATAGATCCTACCATTTCATTAGTAAAATCATCGCCTTTTACATATACAATATTTATATTAGGATGTTCAGAATAAATTTTATTGCGTATTGCAAATAAAAGATGAGTTTTACCTAAACCAGAAGGCCCGTATAAAAATAAAGGATTATATTCACTTCCAGGTTTTGATGCTACGGCATAACAAACGCTGTATGCAAATTTATTAGAAGGCCCTATAACAAAAGAATCAAAAGTATATTTATGAGCAACACCGGATGCATCAGGAAAAGGGCTTACAGGAGCATTATTTATAACAGTAACACCATTAGCTCCTACTTTAACAGGAGATTGTGCTTCACGCGCAGCTATATTAAATACAGGAGTAAAACCAAATACCTCCTGAAAGCCTGCTCCTATTAATTTTAAATAATGTGTTTCAATAATTTCCTTTTGAAATTTAGTTCTAACAGTAAAATTAGCAACTCCATCTTCTAAACTTACTGGAGTTAAATCTTTAACAAATGCAGAATATGCTGTTTCAGTTAGATTATTTTTACAGTATGTACAAACATTTTCCCAGGCTTCTATAAATGAATCCATAGTGAAAAAACTCCATTTCAAATAATATAATAAGATAATAAAATAATATTTAAATATTAAAAATAAAATATAAATAATGTATAAGCCGCCAAAATAAGCCTATATACTATAAATTATAACATAAAACTACGATATTTCAACGTATAAAAAACGATAAAATAAATTTGTATTGCAGGCATATAAAAAATTCTTGACAATATTTGGGTAACAAGATAAAATGTAATACTATTAACATTATATTAATATTTATTTTATAAAAAATTCATCTTTTATTATTAATTATAAAATCAAAAAGAAAATAAATATCTATTAAATAGAAGAATAGTTAAATAATCAAGATAAAGTATCTTTAGCAATTACTTGTACCGTGCAGTAAAGGGGGGCGCCTGCGCAGCGCATCCAAAGGATGCGCTATTAGCAAAATAATATGAACTTATGTATCTTAAATTAAAAACTAAATTCATTTTCTTATAAACATTTTCATATAAAGAAAAAATTATTTTGCATATTGCAGCCATATTTTATATGGCTGCGCGCAGGCGCCCCCCTCTTTTGCTTGACATAACCAGAGATGAATATTTATACGTTAAATGAATATTTTAAATTATCATATGATTAAGATAATTATGATATAAATTATAATATTTTTTAAAATCTAAAAAATGACATGATTTTCTTGATTATATGTAAAAAATAGGTATAATGTAGAGTAAAGTTCAATACTGAATTATATTAAGGTTTTATAAATAATTTAAATTACATAAAAATAATAGATAAGGAAAAAGTATTATGGATTTTGATTTATATATGCCAACAAAAACTATAAGCGGAAGAGGTGCGTTTGAACGTGCGGCAAACGAGCTTAAAAATTTAGGCAAACGTGTATGTATTATTACAGGAGGCGGTTCAGCATTAAAATCTGGCGCATTGGATGATGCTAAAAAAATATTAACATCAATAGGCGCACAATTTATAATATATGATAAAATAGGGCCAAATCCATTAATATCATCATGTCATGATGCTGGTAGAGAAGCATTTCGTTTTAGCGCTGATTATATAATGGCAATTGGCGGAGGTTCTCCTTTAGATGCGGGTAAAGCAGCTGCTGTATATGCTGCAAATCCAGGCTTATCCCCTATTGAATTATATGATTATACAAAATGGTTAAAACAGCCATTACCTATTATAGCAGTTGGTACAACTGCTGGAACAGGAAGTGAGGTAACTGCAGTCGCTGTACTTACTATAGATGAACAAAACCGTAAGAAAAGCATAACAAATAAATATTGTTATCCTAAAATATCAATATGCGATCCTACATATACTCAAACTATGCCTTTAGATGTTACCATATCAACTGCATTGGATGCTTTATCACATGCAACAGAAGGTTGGTTTAATCCAAAAAGATCAGATGCAGCTACATGTTATGCAAAAATGGGATTACCATTAATCTGGCATGGCTTAAAAGCATTATCAAAAATAGATAAAAATACACAGCCTACATATTCATTAAGAGAAAGCCTTTATTATGGGTCGTTATGGGCAGGTATGGTATTAAATTTATGCGGTACAGCATTTCCGCATCCAATGGGATATGTATTAACTGAAGAATTTGGTATACCTCATGGTAGGGCATGTACTGCGTTTTTACCTGAATTAGTAAGGCGTGGTATGGAAACAGATAGTGACAGGGCTGCTGAATATTTTAATCTTTTGGGATGCAAATGGCCGGAATTTAGTTTGGTTGTCGATACATTAACTGATGTAAAAGTACAGATGACTGATGAACAAATTGAAAGATACGCTCAAAGATGGCAGGGCCTTCATAATTTTGATAATTCTCCAGGCGGATATTCTGCTGAACAGGCTGCTGCATTTTTAAGACGTGAATTTAGTCAGGATTAAAATATAGATTATATAACTTATAGTAACTTATGGATGATATATTATATATTGTAATATATCATCCATTTTTATTTTATATACTATTATATTTGTCAATTATAGAACAAAGATATAATATATCTGATTTATTTAAACATGATATAATATTTTGGCTGCCAGCCATATATAAACGTATGGTTGATAAATTAAGAGTTTTTTCAAGCGGAGAAATTGATTTTTTATAAAATTGTATAGCTTTTATTTGAATAATAATATTTTTTTTAAACCATACTCCACGTTTTATAAATATTTTATTATCTTTATATAATATAGACTGTTTTTTTCTAAAAGCAGGTATATAATAAAATATAGCAAAAAAGAAAATAATTAATAAAATTATTACTATAGGTATAATATAAAATGCTATAAATAAAAATAAAGCGCCGCATATAAAAAATAATATAGCTAAAGGAATAAGCAAACGTATGCGCCATACAATATCAAATGTTTCTGGTATAATAATACGGCGCATATATACTATTCCTCCTTATATAGAAAATTATATTAATCTATAATAATATAAAAATAGATAATGAAATTCAGTTTAAATAAGCTAGTTTTAAAAATATAACTGTATAGATTGGTGTTGTATCTTAAAAAAGAAATACAGATATCATTAACCATGCTAACAATGACTTAGATTATCCATATTATTTGTTTTTATGTTTTTTAATTATGCATTTTCATAAAAATAATACTATATGAAACACATATATTAAAAGACAATCAGTTTTAAATTATTTAAATTAGATAAATTAAAGCTAAAGATTACATAAGGCAATATGGGGGCGCCTGCGCAGCGCATCCTTTGGATGCGCTTTACGCAAAATAATTTTAAAAAATATTTAGGCTGAGTTAAAAAGAGAAACTAGTATTATATTAAATACTCAGTTTCTTTTATTTAGCAAATTATTTTGCATCAGACAACCATATAAATATGGTTGTCACGCAGGCGCCCCCCTTTTTACGGCAACGTAACCATGTATGTTCTATTTAATACAATACTGTAAATTTTTACTTTTATTTTTATATATTGTTTGATTTAGGGCAATATTGCTTTATCAAACATAATCTTTAATATAAAAAATTATTTTGCATTTAACCGCCATATTTTGAAAAATGCAGATAAAAATTTTTACTATTTTATTCATATTTTTACTGAGCATAATAGTTACATATAATTTTAATATGGCGGTGTGCAGGGGTCCTTTTAAAACGGTACCTTTCATATGTCTTTTAAATTATACCCAAAATTATTGGAAAATATATGCTTTACAAATAGTTTTAAATAAATAAAACAATACTTATATTAGTAAAATAGTATGAAAAAAAAGTAAAAAATTATCCTTATTCTACATAAATGATATTGCTTAAATTAAATTTAAATATTATAATATCATTAATTTGGGTCACTATATAAATAATAAAGAAAGCCTTATACATTATGGCTTTATTAATTTATTTTTTTATAGTATAAGGTGTTCTGTAATGATGAAAGGGGAACAAAATAAATGACACTTACCAAAAACAAACATGTGTTAACATGGGTAGATGAAATGATTGCTCTTGTAAAACCTGATGAAGTTGTCTGGATTGATGGTTCTGAAGAACAGCTCGAAGAACTTAGAAAACAGGCAATGTCAACAGGCGAAATTATAAAACTTAATGAAGAGAAACTCCCAGGATGTTATCTCCATCGTACAGATCCTAATGACGTTGCTCGTGTAGAACATCGTACATTTATCTGCTCAAGAAAAGAAGAAGATGCAGGCCCAACTAATAACTGGATGGATCCGCAGGAAGCTTATACAAAATTAGGTAAAATATTTGACGGTGCTATGAAAGGCCGTACAGCTTATATTATACCATATTCAATGGGACCTATCGGCTCACCATTCTCAAAAGCAGGCGTAGAAATTACAGATTCTATTTATGTTGTACTCAATATGGGTATAATGACTCGTATGGGTAAAGAAGTATTTGAAGCTTTAGGCGACAGTAATGATTTTGTTCGCGGATTACATTCTAAAGCTACATTAGATGAAGAAAATAAATATATCTGCCACTTCCCAGAAGATAATACAATCTGGTCAGTTAACTCCGGTTATGGCGGAAACGTACTTTTAGGTAAAAAATGCTTTGCACTTCGTATAGCTTCATATCAGGGTAAAAACGAAGGCTGGATGGCTGAACATATGCTCATCCTTGGCGTTGAAAATCCACAGGGCGAAGTTAAATATATTGCAGCTGCATTCCCATCAGCATGCGGCAAAACAAATCTTGCTATGCTTATTCCACCTGAAATTTACCGTGAAAAAGGTTATAAAGTATGGTGTGTAGGCGATGATATCGCTTGGATCCGTATTGGTCCTGACGGCAGGCTTTGGGCTGTTAATCCAGAAAACGGTTTCTTCGGTGTTGCTCCAGGTACTAATGAAAAATCCAATCCAAATGCTCTTGCTTCTACAAGACAGGGTACTATCTTTACTAATGTTGTTCATAATCTTGATGATAATACAGTTTGGTGGGAAGGTCTTGATAAGAATCCTCCAACAAACGCTATTGACTGGAAAGGTGATAAATGGGATCCAGCTTCTGGTACTAAAGGCGCTCATCCAAATTCACGTTTCACAGCTCCAGCTAAAAATTGCCCATGCATAAGCTCTGAATTTGATAATGGTAAAGGTGTACCTCTTACTGCTATCGTATTTGGCGGCCGCCGTGCAAAAACTGCTCCATTGGTATATCAATCACGCGATTGGGAAAACGGTGTATTTGTTGGTTCTATCATGGCTTCTGAAACAACAGCTGCTGCAACAGGCGCTGTAGGTGTTGTACGTCGTGATCCAATGGCTATGCTTCCATTCTGTGGTTACCATATGGGCGATTATTGGAAACATTGGATTGAAATGGGCGAAAAATTAGGCGATAAAGCTCCTAAGATCTTTAATGTTAACTGGTTCCGTACAGATGATGAAGGCCACTTTATTTGGCCGGGCTTTGGTGATAACCTCCGTGTACTCGAATGGATTATCAACCGTTGTGAAGGTAAAGTTGACGCTAAAGAAACTGCTATTGGTTATGTTCCTAATGCAGATGATATCAATATCGAAGGCCTTGATGGATTTACTAAAGATCAACTTGAAGGTATCCTCGAAGTTGATAAAGATCTTTGGAAAAATGAAATTGCCGGTATAGAAGAATTCTATGCTAAATTTGGCGATAAACTTCCAAAAGAACTTGCTAAAGAGCTTGATACACTTAAAAATAATCTTAAATAAATTAATATGAATTAATTAAAGGCATGGTTATTAGATTATGTTTAATAACCATGCCTATTTTTTATTCATGTTGTAAGATTGTTTAGTGCTGTCAGTATAAAATACTAAAACATCTGTTTAGTCAGTGAAAAATAAAATATCAAATCAAAAAACTCATCTTGCATGATACAATAAAAAATGCAGGCTTATAGTAAAGGATAAAAGATGAGTTAATGGTAAATAAAGCCAAATAGTTTATCATATACAAAATGAATGTGCAAGTACAGTGTTTGCAAAGATAAAGTACATTGCACAAAATAAATAATAAATAATAAAACTGAAATAAAAGAGCAATAAATAACGTAAAAGCACCATTTAAGGGGGGCGCCCGCGCAGCGCATCTTTTAAGATGCGCTTTACGCAAAATAATTTCTTAAATATTTCAGGATGAGTTAATAAGGAAAACAATTATTATCTTAAATACACATCATCTTTATGTAGGAAATTATTTTGCATTAGGCAACCATATTTTATATGGTTGCCCGCGGGCGCCCCCTTTTCAGGTAACCAGTATTTTTAATAAATCATTTAAGCCTAGATTAAAATTTTATCTATATAAAAAATAACCCTGCCTTTACTGATAAAATACCAGCTATACAGGGTTATTTTTATTAATTTATTTAATTATTCATCAATATCATTTTCATCAGCTTGACCATGATCCTGATCTTCATCCTGGTCCATATCATTATCAGCATCATCTATATCGTCATCATGTGATGAACCTTCCATAGCATCGGCATCTTCTTCAATTTCTACATCATCCACTTCATCTTCATCATGAGGAGCACGCGTTAAAGCAACAAGTTTAACATCTTCCTGTTCATCAAGACGCATAACTCTTACACCTTTTGCCGGACGGGAATATATACCGACTTCTGCAACAGGAATACGAATTACAATACCATTAGAGGCTATCATAATAATATCATCATCTTCATCAACAACACGTACAGCAGCAACATCACCATAAAGAGATGTACGATAATTAATTAAACCTTTACCGCCTCTTGTTTGTACACGATAATCGCTAAGCTGAGAACGCCTTCCAAGACCTGTTTCAGTTACAGTAAGCAAAGTACCGCCTTCACGGGTTCTTGCCATACCAATAACACAGTCATTATCCTCCATTTTTATAGCCCGGACGCCTCTGGCATTTCTACCCATCGGACGAACGTCATTTTCAGAAAAACATATAGCTTTACCAAATTTTGTAGCTACAATAAGATTATCATCTCCGCTTGTTTTTCTTACCCAAACCAGTTCATCATCTTCCATTAAATCAATAGCAATAAGACCGGTCCTAGTACGGTTTGTATTAAATAATTTTAAAGCGCAGCGTTTTATAACACCTTTGCGTGTGACCATACATAAATATGCATCTTCTGTAAGATCAGATACTTTTATCATAGCTGTGATATGCTCGTCAGTATCTATAGGTAAAATATTAGCTGCATTAATACCTTTTGATGTACGGCTGCCTTCCGGTATTTGATAACATTTAATACGATATACTTTTCCTTTATTAGAAAAGAACATTACATAATCATGGCTGGAACATAAGAACATTTCTTCTGCAACGTCTTCATCACGTCTTGTCATACCGGATACGCCTTTACCTCCCCTCTTTTGTGCTGAGAAGGTATCAGCCGGCAAACGTTTCATATAACCAAATCTTGTTAAAGTTAATACACAGTCTTCCTCTTCAATTAAATCTTCTATATCAACTTCACCGGAAATTGCAGCTATTTCTGTACGGCGTTCATCTCCATATTTTTGTGCTATTGCTAATGCTTCAGTTTTTATAAGCTCACGTTTACGTTCATCTTTTGCAAGAAAATCACTTAAATCTATAATTTTTTCCATTAATGAATTATATTCAGTTTCAATTTTTATACCTTCAAGACTTGTTAACTGTCCTAAACGCATAGCTACTATAGCGCTGGCCTGTGCATCATCAAATTCAAACCGTTCGCATAATCTATCCTTTGCTTCAGGTATATTTTTAGAGGTACGGATTATTGAAATAACTTCATCAGTATTATCTAAAACTACTTTTAATGCTTCAAGAATATGAGCGCGTTCCTGTGCCTTTTTTAAATCGTATTGTGCGCGGCGTGTTACTACTTCTATTTGGAAATCTATATATTCTGTTAACATTTCCTTTAACGGCATAATTTTTGGGACTCCATCGGATAATGCTAACATAATAGCGCCAAAAGTAACCTGCATTTGAGTATTTTTAAATAAATAATTAAGTACTATTTGAGGATTTGCATCTCTTTTTAATTCTATAACTATACGTATGCCGTCACGGTCAGAATAATCTTCAACAGAATGAAGCCCTTCAATTTTTTTATCTTTTATAAGATTAGCTATTTGTACAACTAAATTAGTTTTATTAACCTGATATGGTATTTCAGTTATAACAATATTAGTATGGTTTTTCTCTTCAACTATTTCAGTTTTAGCTCTTAATAAAATTCTGCCTCTGCCTGTGCCATACGCAGCACGGATACCGGATCTGCCCATAATAATACCGCCGGTTGGAAAATCCGGGCCTTTGATATGTTCCATTAAATCATCCAATTGTGCATCCGGATTATCTATTAAACATATCATAGCGTCTATAGTTTCTTTTAAATTATGCGGCGGAATATTTGTAGCCATACCTACAGCTATGCCAGTTGAACCTGAGACAAGTAAATTTGGGAATCTGGATGGCAATACAGTAGGTTCTTTTAATCTATCGTCATAGTTATTTGCAAAATCAACAGTATCTTTATCAATATCAGTCAGCATATTGACAGCGATTCTACTCATCTTTGCTTCTGTATAACGGTATGCAGCAGCAGGATGGCCGTCAATTGAACCAAAGTTACCCTGCCCTTCAACTAACGGATATCTCAAAGAAAACGGTTGAGCCATACGTACTAAGGCATCATAAACTGACGCATCGCCGTGCGGATGGTATGAACCTAAAACTTTACCGACAATATCCGCACATTTACGCGTTTCTTTATCAGGTGTAAGGCCGCTTTCATGTAAAGTATATAAAATACGGCGGTGGACAGGCTTTAATCCATCGCGGACATCAGGCAATGCTCTGCCTACTATAACCGACATGGAATAAGCTAAATATGCTTTTTTTACTTCTCCTTCAATATCTACTGGTATTATTTTCTGATTTTCATAATCCATATTCTTTTATTCTCTCCAAATCATAAAATGATGATTGTTTTTATACTGGGTTTATTTATAATAAGAGCGCTGTTTTGTTTAATATTTTAATGTTCTTTTTTAGATTTAGACGAATCTTCTGTAATACGTACGCGTTTAAATTTACCTTTGCATTTTTCATTAAAAAGATTATAAATAATATCACATTGTTGTGATGCTATAAGCCTTTTTGGTATTTGACAGTCAGTATTAAATCCAAATGATATAATATAGCAATTATCACCGTCAATGATATTTGTTGCCTTATCAACAGGATATTTCATAATACTTTCACCTGTTTGCATTTCCAGCTTATCATTATAAAGCGCTATTGTACGCACCTGCGATACGCCGCGATATTTTTTAAAATCATTTTTTGCGCGTATTTTTGCAAACCAAGGTATCATTACATCATGATAAAATATCAGCACAAAACCAGCTATTGCTAAAAAATCTGCTCCTAAAAATAAAGTGAGCATATTATCTTTTGCTAAAAATATGGCAATAATAACTGCTGCTGTCCAGCATATTAAACCTAATATTTTAAATAATATATCATTTTTAGCATATATTTGATTTTTTGCTGTTAACATTTTCATTTCTATATAATCATTTATTGTAGGTAAATGACTTATATGAATATATGGATTATCATTGCCATTACCTATATTAGCATTTATAGCATCCTGTGATGAGTTGATAGGTTTATCATCTTTCATAATCTAAACCTCCGTTTATTTTAATAACGGTTAAAATATTTAAATATATTTATATATTTTATAGTAAACAATATATTTTTCTGAATCTGGATAAATAAAATTATAATTTTAATCTTTATTTTAATTGTTTGAGCTTTCTATATAAGAATATATATCTGTATGCAACTAAAAAGTCCTGTTAAAATAAAAGTACACTAAAACAAATTAAGGTACTGTCTCTGAATGGGGGGCGCCCGCGGGCAACCATATAAAATATGGTTGCCTGATGCAAAATAATGAGTTATATTAACATATTGCTGTTAAGACAATACTATTAGCCTCATATTTCATCCCAGCCGCTTTATCAGTAATTATTTTGCTTGAGCGCATCTTAAAAGATGCGCTGCGCGGGCGCCCCCCTTTTTAAGGTGACGTAACCTAGATATTTCTATAGTAACAGGTTAAGTTAATTATATTTTTTATTAAATATTTTAGTTATTATGAAATAAAGATTAATATAGGTTATTTGCAAAATAATAAATTTATAAATTTTTGATAACAGTGTTTTGTATTTATTTAATATATCTTACACCAAAATTTTCTTTTAAAAATGATATAATTTCCGGTGATATCTCATTTTTAGGCATTATAATAATTTTACCGGCAATATCACTGCCAATCACTATTAGAGATTTTGTTTCTATAGCGCATGGACATTCAGAATAATATCCAAACAATTTTTCACAACAGTTTTGATATACATATGTATCGCGTTTTAATATAATATTTTGTTTACTGCTGAATAAAATTGAATTATCATAATCCTTTTGAATTAATTCTTTATAAAATGACGGCCTGAAAAATAAATTAAAAATAAATATACCAAGCCCGCATAAAAATATAACTGCTATAATAATTATCCCATATGACATCGTTAACAGCCAATTTATTAATGAAAAAGGTAATGCCATAATAATAATTGATAAAATTAACCATAGCGTACTATTGCGAAGACGGCCAAATTTTTTTTCATATGCCATTCGGCCTTCTATATATTGTGCTTTTGAAACCATATATTCTTTTTCAAATATAATACGTTCATTATCCATATTTCAGACCGTCCAATCAAATAATATTATTTATATTTATTTATTATCTTGATTATCTTGTATATCGTCTTCTAAATTAAGATATTGTGATATTATATCAGAAATATCATCAGAATTATCGTTATCCTCTATATCTACATTTATATCATCGCTGATATTTTCCTTAGCTATATTATCTATATCTTCAGATTCAGATGCATCGTAAGTTTCATTTAAAAGTGTATTATCAGTAAGTTTATCATTATCTTGATCATCTAAAACCGGCATTTCATTTGGAGTTTGTAATAATGTTAATAATTCCTGCAAACGGGTATTATCAACTGCTCTATATGGAATTATAAACATACTTGATTTACTTTTATATGGGAAAATCACAATCATATTCTTTTTAGGATGATTTTCTATAGTAGAATTACCATCAAGTGGTATATCATTATTTCCATTTTCACGTAATACCCTGAAAAGGCCAGGATAAACCTCAGCTGATATATTTAATTTATCTCCGGCATTTTTTACAGCTGAACGTTTTGCCTGAATCGGAGCTATCCATAATAAGGCTATTATAACTAAACATACCGCCAGCAGAAGTATACCTATAGTCATATATTTATTATCAATTGTCATGTTATATATAACAATTCCACTGACAATAAGCAATAATATAGTTCTTATAATCTGTCCAACACCGCGTGACGGTACTGATTTCATAATAGATAAACCATCATATAATTCATCCGGCGTTATTGTATAATCAAGTTTAAATTTTGGTTGTATCATAGTTTAATATTACCTCCATACCGGCGAAACGCCGAAATAAATTTGAGATATTACCAGAGCAAGAATATTAATATTTTAGCTCGGTAAATACAGATTTTGTATTGCAAAGTTAACTTATAGGTTAACCTTACTAAAATCTGATGTTTATACTTTATGCAAAAGCCTCTTGAATGCCATTCAAGCGGGTATTATCAAACAGTGCGTAAAGGTACTCTGCAAATTTAAGATTTATACCCAGGCAAGAATATTAATTTTATTGCTAGGTTTCAGACAAAATGTCAGATCAAAGTACAATGTATATCTATATGAATAAACATATTAAAATATAATTTCCAGTATTATTAAAGTTGGCTGGATTTCTTTCTGATTCAAAAATCTTTTTACTAAAAATAATATATCCTGAGAAGCGGCGGGCGCGGAAGCCGCGCAGCAACCGGCGAAGCGCCGGAGCAAGACGAGATGTGTACCTAGGCGAGAATAATAAGCTAGCCGCCCGATGGGGACAAAATATACTAAAGTTTTGTCCGCGTGGGAATAGGATATTATCTTAACAATAACCGCCCCGCGACTGTGCACCGGAGCTTCTCCGGTGGGCA
>CALWVB010000050.1 GCA_944384895.1 uncultured Clostridia bacterium
GAAATATAAAGATACTGCTTAATCATTTTTAATGATTATAGCTTAAAATTTTAAATATAAAATTGCATTATAAAGACGTCAGCTTTTTATAGCGGCGGGAATGG
Organism: uncultured Clostridia bacterium; assembly: GCA_944384895.1. Lineage (GTDB taxonomy): Bacteria > Bacillota > Clostridia > Oscillospirales > Acutalibacteraceae > RGIG7067. The sequence continues at coordinate 105 of CALWVB010000050.1, forward strand.
AGCGTTAAAATGAATGATGCTTATAAAATACTTGGCGTTGCAAGAAATGCTTCAGAAGATGAAATAAAAAAAGCATATCGTGAGCGTGCAAGATATATACAGGAACATGGCGGAGAGAATATGTCCGAGCAAATGCAGCAGTTAAATGATGCATATGATACCATAATAAATGAACGAAGGTCATCTGGATCTAATTATTCATATAATTCTGGTAATTACAGCGATATTCGTTCAATGATTCAATCCGGTCGTATATCAGAAGCTGAACAGCTTTTAGACGGTATACCAAGACAAAATAGGGATGCTGAATGGTATTATTTAAAAGGTACGCTTTTACAAAGAAAAGGATGGATAGAGGACGCAAGAACTCATTATGCAACAGCTGCAAGAATGGATCCAGGAAATTTAGAATATCAAAATGCAGTTAATATGATGTCAGGATATAATAATCAAGGCGGTTATAGAACCGGTCCAGCATACTCAGGAGGCGGCGGATGCTCGGCATGCGATGTATGTACAGGCCTTTTATGTACAGACTGCTGCTGTGAATGTATGGGCGGAGACTTTATACGCTGCTGCTAATATATTTTAATATATCCTGAGTATTTGAGGTGTTTTATAATGAAAAATACTTATAAAATTGCTCTGGGCGGTATGATTACCGCCCTTTCTGTTCTATTAATGTTTCTAACAGGTCTGTTTCCAATGGCTACATATGCATTACCTGCAATAGCTGGGGTACTTTTAATTTCCGCAGTAATTGAAATAGGTTCAGGATATGCTTTTATGATATATGCGGCTGTATCGCTGTTATCAATATTTATAGCGCCTGATAAAGAAGCTGCGGTTATGTATATACTTATTTTAGGATATTATCCGGTTGTAAAAAAATATATTGAAAAAATAAATAAGCTTGTAATTGAATGGATACTTAAATTAGTTTTATTTAATATAACAGTAATAGCTGCATGGTGTATAGTTATGTATGTTTTACAGATACCGGATGATTCTATGGGTATGTTAGGACAATATGGACCATATATATTACTTGCATTAGGTAATGTAACGTTTATAATTTATGATATCGCTTTGACAGGGTTAATTGGAATGTATATGCAAAAAATACATCCATTTTTGAAAAAGTTGTTTAAAATACATTAGGATATATCAAAAGCTTATGACAGTAATTTCAATTGATTTTGCTTTAAATTAGTGATATAATACTTTTTAAAACAAAATCAATTTATTTTTTGTAAAAAAGGATTATATTCGACATGATTTTTAATTTAGGACATATTACGGTAATCTGCGGACATTATGGCTGCGGTAAAACAAATTTTGCTATAAATTTAGCTATTGATTTAGTTAAAGCAGGTGAACAGGTAACTTTAGTTGATTTGGATATAGTAAATCCATATTTCCGGTCATCTGATTATCCGAAAATTTTAAAGAAAAATAATATAAATCTTATAGCACCGCAATATGCTCATTCAAATCTTGATATTCCATCATTGCCGGCTGAGATGTATTCTATGTTTTCTTTACCAGGTAAGGTTATTATAGACGCAGGCGGAGATGATGCTGGCGCTGCGGCATTAGGCAGGTTTTCTTCAATGATTAAAGACAGCGGAGATTATCAAATGTTTTATTTGATAAATAAATATCGTTCTTTAACTCCTGATGCTAAAAGCACAGTGGAAATACTTAATGAAATTGAATTAGCTTCAAGATTAAAGGCAACAGGAATAATAAATAATTCTCATTTATCTGTTATGACTGAGCCTGAAACTGTATTAAATTCTTTTGATTATGCACATGAAGTCAGCAATATAACAGGTTTGCCGATTGTATGCAGTACAGCTGTCCGAAGTGTTGCAGATCAAATTGATAATATGGATATGCCAATATATCCTATAGATATGTTGGTAACATGTCCATGGCAAGATTAATCTATTAACTTTTAGGAGGTTAAATATATATGGCAAGAATCACAGTAAGAAAGGATGTTTGTAAAGGCTGTGGCCTATGTGTAACAGCCTGTCCCAGAAATTTGATTAAGCTATCTAAAGAGATACTTAACAATAAGGGATATCATCCGGCCGAATTAACCGATGAGGAAAAATGCATTGGATGCGCTATGTGCGCTATGATGTGTCCCGATTGCGCTATTATTGTTGAAAGGTAGGAGAAAACATCAATGTCAGAAAGAGTTTTGATGAAAGGGAATGAAGCTTTGGCAGAAGCTGCTATTCAGGCAGGTTGCCGAAACTTTTTTGGATACCCTATAACACCTCAGACTGAAGTTGCCGCATATATGGCAAAAAGATTACCTAAAGTTGGCGGTACATATCTTCAAGCTGAATCAGAAGTTTCCGCAATTAATATGGTATTAGGTTGCGGTGCATCCGGTAAAAGAGCGCTTACTTCTTCATCATCACCTGGAATAAGCCTCAAAACAGAAGGTATTTCTTATATGGCTGGTTCAGACGTTCCTGCTGTTATTATAAACGTACAGCGCGGCGGACCTGGACTTGGCGGTATTCAACCGTCACAATCTGATTATTGGCAGGCTACAAAAGCTACAGGCCACGGCGATTTTCAAATATTAGTATTTGCTCCGTCAACAGTTCAGGAAATGGTTGATCTTGTTATGGATGCATTTGATAAAGCTGAAGAATACCGTATGCCGGCTATGATACTTGCCGATGGTATGTTAGGCCAGATGATGGAACCTGTAGAAATCAGAGAAAGAAAAGATTCACAGCAAAAAGAAAAAGATTGGGCTGTATGCGGACATCAAAATAAAAGGCCGCATAATATTATAAATTCACTTTATATTGAGCCGGATGCTCTTGAAAAAACTGTATTAGAACGTTTTGCAAAATATGAAACAATCAAAGCAAATGAACAGCGCGCTGAAAGCTTTATGACAGAGGATGTTGATATAGTTGTTGTTGCATATGGCGCATGTGCCAGAGTTGCTAAAAATGCTGTAAGAGCTGCAAGAGCAATGGGTATTAAAGCAGGTCTTGTACGTCCTATTACATTATGGCCTTTCCCAACGGATGCAATTAATAAAGCAGCAGAAACTGCAAAAGTTATGCTTGCTGTTTAAATGATCATGGGTCAAATGGTAGACGACGTAAAACTTGCTATAAATTGTAAACGTCCGGTAGAATTCTTTGGA
>CALWVB010000051.1 GCA_944384895.1 uncultured Clostridia bacterium
ATTGATAAAAGAATCGATAAGAAAAATTTCAAAATGAATAATGAAAGTTATAATGATATCGGAATATATTTCGGAATAGAATATGGTTACTATAATAGTAAAGGTATTTCTACAAATAAAACATATAATGCAATATGTAATTTACTAAAAGAGTATGAGCAACTATGTGAAAAGGTAAATAACTTTTTTAATACACAAATATCATTTATTATACAGGAAGAAACAGCATCTGATATAGGATTAGCTTATCTCAACAACCGAACGACTATCAATCCGCTTAAATAATTTTAATAAAAATAGCTCTGAGCGCAACTTACTCATCGTGGCTCTAGACATATCAATAGTATATAAAAAGATATCCGCCGTAAACGCGGGAATAAAATAAAACGCACCCCCATAGAGCGAGGCGCGCGACTTGGGTGCTGAGGCTTTGCTGCATAGGCTTACACTATAAAAAGATACTGGTTAAAACGCGGGCAGTTCAGCCATAGTAAAAGAAAAAGAATCCGGAGCGCGGCTTACACGCCTAGGTTCTTCCCTGGAAAACATTACAAAATATACCGCCATAAGCGTGATCGAAAAAAGATAATTCACCCCATAAAGTGAGGTGCGCGTCTTGTCCGCGGCGGTTTTCTACTGAAAAAGACAGTTTCAGTTTATCTTTTCCAAAGATGGGAAAATGCCACCTGTAAGGCAGTTATCCGAGAAAAGGTGGTAGCGACAGCGGGCCGCAGAGAGAGCGCTTGCAACCGAGCAGGTTCGCCGGGCGTGCCTTTTCGCGGAAAAGGAGGAGCAGCAGAGTGAGCACGCTCTGACTTATAAAATAAGTCGGAGCAAGCGATACGACTCCTGCTCCGACTTGAAAAACGTTGACAAAAAAGATACCCGCCCGAAACGCGAGCGCAAAACCATAAATAAACAAAAAGCCCCGAACGCGACTTGCGTGTCGAGGCTCTCGACACCCGCCCGGAGGGATTTGAACCCCCGGCCTTCAGAATCGGAATCTGCTGCTCTATCCAGCTGGGCTACGGGCGGATATTATTAACGGTTGATATTATATCACATCTGAAACTGTTGAGCAATATAAAAAATATTAAATTGGGAGATAATATGAAAAACATAATTCCTCATGCAATGGCAATACATGATATATCAGGCGTAGGCAGATGTTCCCTTACTGTAGCACTACCTATATTATCAGCTGCAGGCATACAATGCAGCGTATTGCCTACCGCCGTACTATCTACACATACCGGGGGATTTACCGGATATACATACTGCGATTTAACTGATGAAATAGTTCCTATGTATAATCATTGGAAATCACTTAAACTTAATTTTGATGCAATATACAGCGGTTTTTTAGGATCATATGAACAGATTGGCCTTGTAACTGAACTTTTCCATAAATTTAAAACTGATGATAATATTATTTTCGTAGACCCTGTTATGGGAGATAACGGTAAATTATATCCTACATATACACAACAAATGGCTCTTAGTATGTACCGTCTTTGTACAAATGCTGATATAATTGTACCTAATATTACAGAAGCTTCTATATTATTAGACCAAAGCTATAGAGAAGGCCCATATACAAGGGAATATATAGAAGTATTATTAAAAAGGCTGGCTCTATTAGGTCCTAAAAAGATTGTATTAACTGGAGTATATTTTGATGATATGCGTATTGGTGCTGCATGTTATGATGCAGATACAGGTATAATAGATTATTATTTTAGTGGAAAAGTTAATGGATTTTATCATGGTACAGGCGATGTTTTTGGCAGCGTATTACTTGCAGGTATATTAAATAATCTTCAACTGCATGATGCTATGGCTTTAGCTGTTGATTTTGTTTATAAATCAATTTTATTAACTGAAAAGCATAAAGCTGATCCGCTTTATGGAGTATTATTTGAAAAATATTTACCATTTCTTATTAAACGATTAGGATTGGATAAATAAGATTATAAAAAATAGTATTTGATTTTGTGCTATCGGAAAGTATTGAACTGTAAAAATCCTTGCAAATACAGGCTTTTTCGACTATTAGGGCACTTATAAAAGCAATGATTTTTGACGCTTTGGTGCCCAAATGGTGCCCGGATTTCCTATGGCGATATAAAACGATACGGGCAGATATAAGGAAACCATACTAGCGAAGGCGGCTGGCTCTGTTTCTCTATACAAATGTAGGGAAATGATAGAAAAATTCATATATGCTTGTAATATACAAACATATAAATCGGAGTTTTGGGAGACAGAAAAAATATGTATTTTCCAGTCGATATGACATTTCAATATTTCTTCTTTGATACATATATTGGTTATTTTTTGCAAGCACTTCCTATTTCATTGTTGTTTGGTACAATTTATGGAATTGTTCGATATAGAAATGACAAAGAAACTCTTATCAGCAGAAAATTATTCTCGTGTTCTTTTGTTTGCTATATTACAGGACTGGTGTGTTTGGTCATTGGATTAGATTTGATGCGCATCTTTTGGCACAATCTGTTCTACCCCACAGACTCAAGTATTGTTATCGATTGGTTTGGTGGCGACTTTGACCTTATACCCGATTTCTTCAACTATATCAGTGGCGAAACAATCGGAAACTTTTTGATGTTTCTGCCATTTGGCATCCTGTATCCGTTATCGCAGAAAGACCCTACATGGAAAAAATGTGTTATTAAAGGACTTATTGTTGTTTCCGTTATTGAGGTTCTTCAACCCGTTTTTGGCAGAGCATTTGATATAAATGATATTATCTTGAATTCATTGGGTATTGTTACATCTACGAGCATTTTCTTTTGGGCGAAGAAAATACTCGTTAAAGCAAAGCCATAAATTCCAATTTTTCGAACAATTAGATAAATTAAAATTTACATAAGGGTTTGGGATATTTCCAACAAACAAAATCGCTCTCCCTGTCAGTAGACAAAAGAAAGTGATTTTACGCAAAGGGTATCCATTTCCTATGCTTGCTACAGAATTTTTAACTCTCTTTGCCTCGTCGGAAAATGTTATCTGATGGGTTTGAATTTCCCTTGTTTTTCTCAAACACCCGCATTTTCTACGGAAAGGGATTTTAGGGAAAGCTATATTGTCCTAAATCAAACAACATATAAAAATATGCATTAAAATATTAAAGAAAATATCTCTGGTTACGTTACCGTAAAAGGGGGCGCCTGCGTGCAACCATATGAAATATGGTTGCCAAATGCAAAATAATTCTCCATATAAAGATGATGAGTATTTAAGATAATACTAGTTTCTCTTACTAACTCAGCCTTAGTATTAAAAAATTATTTTGCGTAAAGCGCATCCTTTGGATGCGCTTCGCAGGCGCCCCCCTAAACGGTACTTTTACATTATCTGTTGCTTTTTATACTAGATTTATTATTTATTATTTTGTCTTGAGTGATTTAAATTATCTTAGGGAAAGGAATGGATAATTGATATATCTTTACTTGATTAAATCAGTAGTACATATCTTTATTTTATTGCGTTGGATTTTCCGATGTCGGATAAGCCGGTGTCAAAAAATCCAACCTCGCATAACTCGACAACGGATTGTGATTATGCTCTCTGCAATGTTACGCAGTTAAAGGGCATTTTTGAGGGAAAGGGTAAAACACCTTATCCTTATTGATTCTGGTGTCTGAAAAGTCTTTGATTGTAAGACTTATTTAGCCTATATTGCGTAACATAACATCGTAAATACAAGAGTTATTCTCAACTGCTTTTGTGCGTGTGGTACGCCGTCCTGTGCTTATATTTGTTGCCTTGTTTGTGGTGCTAAAAATAGTACCCAACTTTACAAAACCAACTTATGCGGCGATATAAGGCAATAAACAGAGATGTGCAAAAAAAGCCTTAATTTCAGGCACTTTCAAGCATTTTCTATAAACATTTACAAAGGCTTATAAGACGATTTTCGTCTATAAAATCAATAAAAAATATAAATATATAAAAATTAAAAGGAAAATATATATGGTTAAAGTTATATTAAAAAAAGGCGAAGGCCGTACTATTAAATCCGGTGGTATGTGGGTTTATGATAATGAAATAGATAAAATTGACGGTCAATTTGAAAACGGTGATATAGTAGATGTATATGACTGCGGCGATTATTTTCAAGGCCGTGGATTTATTAATACAAATTCTAAAATCACAATTCGCCTGCTTACTAGAAAAAAGCAGCAGCAAATAGACTATGATTTTATAAAAATGCGTGTTTATGACGCAGTAAAATACCGTATAGATATAGGTGAAATGTCTTCATGCAGACTTATATTTGGTGAAGCTGATTTTTTACCTGGGCTTACTGTTGATAAATTCTCTGATATATTAGTTGTTCAATCTTTAGCTTTAGGTATGGATAAATTAAAATTACATATACTTAATGCCCTTACTGAGATATTAGCTCAAAATGGCTATCCTATCCGAGGTATATATGAACGAAGCGATGCTAAAGTACGCCTCAGCGAAGGTTTAGAACGTACAAAAGGTTTTATTGGCGATCAATTTGATACCATGGTGCCTATTGAAGAAAATGGTATAAAATATATAGTTGATGTACAAAATGGTCAAAAAACCGGATATTTTTTAGATCAAAAATATAACCGCCGCGCTATACAAAACTTTTGTAAAAATGCCCGCGTACTCGACTGTTTTACTCATACAGGTTCGTTTGCATTAAACGCTGTAAAAGGCGGAGCAAATGAAGTTATAGCTGTTGATGCTTCACAAACAGCTATAGACCAGGCAATTATCAATGCTAAACTTAATAATATGCAGGATAAAATTACTTTTAAATGTGCTGATGTTTTTGAATATATCCCACAATTAAAAAAAGATAATGAACTGTTTGACGTTGTTATCTTAGATCCGCCTGCTTTTACTAAATCAAGAGCATCTGTTAAAGCGGCAATAAAAGGATATAAAGAAATAAACCTGCGCGGTATGGGGCTTGTAAAACCTGGCGGCTATCTAATAACCTGTTCCTGCTCGCACTTTATGGAGGAACAATTATTTAAAAATACCATCGCCGCAGCAGCACGTGACGCACATAAACGTATACGTCAAGTTGAATTTCGTACTCAAGCCTGCGATCATCCAATATTATGGTCGTCTGACGAATCATATTATCTTAAATTCTATATATTACAGGTATTAGATGAAAAATAATTATAGGCATATTCAATAAGGTTAATATATTGATTATATTTGTGATTGTTACTTTATATTCAATCAAAATGTACTGAATATTCTACTAATGGCAATTTGCTCTATAACCATACTTTTAAGATGGTTGTTATTCTGTCTTATATTCATTTATAGCCGTAATATTTCTTTTATTGCGATATGTTTAACACATAAAGCTAAAATTTTTATTTAACCAGCTTTACAAACAATTGTTGAGCGTGATTTTTTAGTTTTCAAGCTTATTTAAAAACAATATTAATTAAAATTTTATATACGATTGAAATTCATCTTATATAAAATTTTATAATTTAATGTCAAATCATCTTATTTTTATGTTTGCAGCATAATTACCGATTAAATAAAGCTAAGAGGGGCGCCTGCGTGCCACCATATTTTATATGGTGGTTAAATGCAAAATAATTTGTTATATAAAGGCACTGCTTATAAAACAATACCTGTTTTTTATATTTCTGTTATGCCTATTTTAACAACTATTATTTTGCATCCGGCGCATCTTTTAAGATGCGCAACGCAGGCGCCCCCTTACAGTAGTAACGGTACTTTTTATATCTATATTTTCTCTTATTATGATTTGGTTTCATATATTGGCTTTATAATATAAATACATTTTATTTTGTTATATATGATTATATTGCTATTTTTTTAACTATATAATATAATGCAAAACCTGAGGTATCAAAAAATGATATCCCAGGTTCTATTTTATAATAATTATTCTTCTTTTAAATCAGATGTACAATGCGGGCAGCGAACAGCTTCTATTGATATTTCAGTTTTACAATATGGACACATTTTTGTTGTAGGAGCTTCTTCTATTATTTCAACTTTCTTTTTTAATGGAATATCCCTTAATTTATTAATAGCTTTAACCATTAAGAATATTATTACAGCTAAAATTAAAAAGTTAATTAAAACTGTAATAAAAGAGCCATAATTAAATGTGATAGCTCCCATTTCCTTTGCAGCAGCTAATGAAGTTCCAGCAGATACATCTCCACGCAATACTAAATACCAATTTGTAAAATCAACATTACCGAATATACCGGAAACAAGCGGCATAATTATATCATCAACTAATGATTTTACTATACCTTGAAAAGCTCCGCCTATGATAACGCCTATTGCTAAATCAACTACATTACCTTTTAATGCAAATTCTTTAAACTCTCCAATTATTCCTTTTTTCTTTTTCATTCATTTTACCCCTTACAAAAGATTTTGAGAAATTTTCCTTTTATTTTAATATTATAGTAATTTTTATAAATTTTTCAACAAATAATATATACTAATATGATATAATAATATTAATATATTTTTTTAAAAGGAGTAAATAATTATGTCACAGGATAATGTAATTCATTTAACATCAGATACTTTTAATGATACTATTTCTAAGGATGTAATATTGGTTGATTTTTTTGCAGATTGGTGCGGACCATGTAAAATGTTAGCTCCGGTTATTGAACAGTTGGCTGATCAATATGATGGCAAAGCAAAAATAGCAAAATTAAACGTTGATGAATGTCAAGATATTGCTATGCAGTTTGGCGTTATGTCTATTCCAACTGTTATTATATTTAAAAATGGCGAACAGGTTGAAGAATTTATAGGTGTTCAGGATGCAGGCGTATATGAAGATGCTCTTAATAAAGCTATAGGTTAAATATTCTTTTAAAATATAAGCAATTAAATAATATAAAAAGCAACATAAATCCTGTCTTATTATTTTAGTCAACAGGGATTCATGTTGCTTTTATTTATAAATCAGGTTATAATAAATTATTGATGAATTTTATAGATTAAGATAATATATTGTAACCGGAGGATTAAAAATGGCGTTAATAACTAAAGCTGTAAAAGGCACTCAAGATATTTTGCCTGCTGACAGTTATAAATGGCAGCATGTCGAACGTGTTATTGAAGATGTCTGCCGTGCATATGGCTATAAAGAAATACGTACCCCTGTATTTGAACATACTGAATTATTCCAGCGTTCTGTAGGTAATACCACTGATGTTGTACAAAAAGAAATGTATACTTTCAATGATAAAGGCGGACGATCTATTACTCTTCGCCCGGAAGGTACTGCTGGTGTTGCCCGTGCAGTATTAGAGCATGGATTACAAAATGGCGCTCTGCCTTTAAAAACATATTATTTTACATCCTGTTACCGTTATGAAAAACCTCAGGCAGGCCGTCTTCGTGAATTTCACCAGTTTGGTGTAGAACTATATGGTGCATCATCCCCTGCTACTGATGCGGAAATAATATGCCTGGCAAATGAAACGTTATCTTTAATGGGGATAAAAAATCTGCATCTTGAAATAAATTCAATCGGATGCCCGCAATGCCGTGCAAAATATCATCAGGCGTTAAGGGAATATTTTTCAGCTCATACAGATAAATTATGCGCTACATGCAATGATAGATTGCAGCGCAATCCTATGCGTATCTTAGACTGTAAAAGTCCGGTTTGCAAGGAAATAGCCTCTAATGCTCCTGTTATACTTGATTATATATGCGACGATTGCCGAGAACATTTTGATAGCGTTAAAGCTAACCTTGATGCTGTCGGAATAGAATATACAGTTAATCCGACTATTGTCCGCGGCCTTGATTATTATACAAGAACTGTATTTGAATTTGTTTCCGGTGATTTAGGCGCTCAGTCAACTGTATGCGGCGGCGGACGTTACGACGGCCTTATAAAGGAATTATCCGGACAAGACGTACCGGGCATAGGCTTTGCTATGGGCCTTGAACGTCTTATGCTCATATTGGATGCACAAGGCATAGAAATACCAAACCCAAATATCTGTGATATTTATATTGCTTCTATGGGTGAAAAAGCTGCAAATAAAGCTTTTGAAATTGTTACAAATATGCGTGCGGAAGGTTTTGCCGCTGAATGCGATCTTATGGGAAGAAGCGTAAAAGCACAGATGAAATATGCTGATAAAATCGGAGCTAAATTTTCCGTTGTATTGGGCGATAACGAATTGGAAACCGGTAAAGCTGTATTAAAAAATATGGCTGACGGTACAACATGTGAAGTATCGCTTGATAATGAGCTTTTGGAAACTATATATCGTTTTCAGATAGACAGTGAACTTGCTAATTTTTCCGATTCATTTGCTGATGAAAATATTTCAGCTTTAGCTAAAGGTTTAATTGATAATTAATATTTTTGTTATATAATATACTTGAAGGGATTGTTTAAAATGGATACACTTAAAGGTATCAAACGCACTCATTATTGTAATGATCTTCGTATAACTGATAATGGAGCAAATGTTACTGTATGCGGATGGGTTCAGCGTAATCGCGACCTTGGCCAGTTAATTTTTATAGATTTACGCGATAGAACCGGTATTGTGCAATTAGCTTTTGATGATAATACTGCAAAAGATATATTTGATAAAGCATCGCAGTTAAGATCGGAATATGTTATTGCTGCAAATGGTATTGTCCGCGAACGTTCTTCAAAAAATGCTGATATTCCTACGGGAGATATTGAAATTGAAGTAACCGATCTTCGTATACTATCTAGTGCACAAACTCCTCCGTTTGAGATTTCTGATGATTGTAATGCCCGCGAAGAACTTCGTCTGCGTTATCGTTATCTTGATCTTCGCCGTCCTGAACTTCAAAATAATCTTTTAATGAGGCATAAAATTGTAAAAGCCGCTAGGGATTATTATGATTCACAGGGTTTTATAGAAATAGAAACTCCTGTATTAATTAAATCCACCCCGGAAGGCGCAAGGGATTATCTTGTCCCGTCCCGATTGCATCGCGGTCAGTTTTATGCTTTGCCTCAATCCCCTCAATTATATAAACAACTTTTAATGGTTGCCGGTTATGACCGGTATATGCAGATTGCAAGATGTTTCCGAGATGAAGACTTACGTGCTGACAGGCAGCCGGAATTTACTCAGATTGACCTTGAAATGTCCTTTGTCGATATGGAGGATGTTCTTGAAATAAACGAAGGTTTTATTAAATATTTATTTAAAAACGTTTTGGATGTTGATATCCCTACTCCTCTCCCACGTATTACATATACAGACGCTATGAACCGTTATGGTTCTGATAAGCCTGATACCCGTTTTGGTATGGAAATTACCGATATTTCTGACATTGTAAAAGATAGCGGTTTCGGCGTATTTTCCGGCGCTATCTCTTCCGGCGGTACTGTCAGGGGTATATGCGCTAAAAATGCAGCGTCTGTTTATACCCGTAAAGAGATTGATAAACTCACAGAATATGTACGTGGAATTGGCGCTAAAGGCCTTGCATTTATAAGATGGGTTGATGAAACTCCAACTTGTTCTTTTGCTAAATTTTTAGCAGACGGCGAACTTGAACAAATATTGCAGCGTATGGGCGCACAGCGCGGCGATGTTGTGTTATTTGTAGCTGACCGTAAAAAGACAGTGTTATCAACTTTAGGCGCATTAAGACTTGAAGTTGCCAAAAAGCTTGATATAATTCCAGATCAATTTAATTTCTTATGGATAACTGAATTTCCATTCTTTGAATATGATGAAGAAAGCGGACAATATTTAGCAATGCATCATCCGTTTACAGCGCCTTTGGATGAATGTGTTCAATATCTTGACAGCGATCCGGATAAAGTATTTGCAAAAGCTTACGATTTAGTATTAAACGGTGTTGAATTATCATCCGGTTCTATCCGTATAACCGATCCTGAACTTCAAAATAAAATGTTTGCAGCTTTAGGTATGTCTAAGGAAGAGGCACATGCAAAATTTGGTTTCTTAACCGATGCGTTTCAATATGGCGCGCCACCTCACGGCGGTATGGGTATTGGTCTTGACCGTTTGGTTATGCTTATGTTAAAACAGGATTCTATACGAGATTGTATAGCTTTCCCTAAGGTACAAAACGCCAGTGAGCTTATGACAGAATGTCCATCCGAAGTTGATGCAAAACAGCTTGAGGAATTATTTATATCAATTATACCGGAAACAAAATAAAATTATATATACAATTTTTTATGAAATAAGGAGGATACAATGAAGAAAGCTTATATTTTAATAATAGTTGCATCCTCCTGCATAATATTATTTACTGTTATATGGTTATTGATTTATGCAGATGTATCTCCTAAAATTGTTCCAGATGTAAACTATGAAATAAATGCAAGCGATATGTCAAATACTGAGCAAAAACCTGATGCAGAGGCTGAAGCTCCACAATCTGTAGCTCCTGCTCCAGTTATTGAAAAAACTTCTCTTAATGATACGGAAAAAGAGAATATAGAAAATATGTTATTATATCTAACATCTCTTCAGCCGAATATCACAGATGGAGCATCTGATTTTTCTCAACAGGTTTTACTTAATTATATGTGGTCATATATTATGCATAATAAATATGAAAACATATCATTTACAAACTATGATAATGTTTATTCATATGATGAATTAAACACCGTATTATCTGCAACTTTTAATAAAACATTACAACCAGAATATGATTCTCTGCAGATTTCTTCTGGTTGGCAACAGATTACTGATAATACAGTAAAAATTGATGATACACATGATTTTAATTTAGGTGATATCGCAATTGTTTCTACTAATATTGAAGATGATATTATAAATATAACCGCTGATATAGCAAATTGTAATTGGCAGTTATCTTCCATTTTAAGAGTTACAAGTCAATTGCGTGCTAATGATCAAAGTCCTACTGGATTTTCTTTTATTTCTGTAAGTTATAGTACTATTTTTTCTTCAAAAATAATTGAAAGTATAGAAGCATCTTCTCAATTATCTGCCAGCGGCGATAAAAAATATTCTCCGGAAAATTTAATTGATAATAATAATTTAACCGTATGGTCAGAAGGTGCTTCTGGTCAAGGCATACGGGAATGGATCAAATTTTATCCTGCTAAAGATACATCATTTTCTGCTATAGGTATAGCAAATGGTAATTCAACTTCTACTGACGACTATTATGCAAATTCTCGTGTTAAGAGTATAACTGTACAGCTTTCAGGCGGAATTTCTCAAAAATTTGAACTGGATGATACAGGGCCTATGGTTAATAACACATATATGCTTTTGCTTGGAAGGGATGTTCAATCTACTTGGGTAAAAATTATTATTGACAGCGTATATGAAGGCGAGAAAACTCAAAACACATGCATATCCGATATTAAAATATTTTAATTTAAAAACCGGTCTTTTTTATAAAGAAACCGGTTTTTTTGTTGTTTTTTTATAAATCCCTTGACATTTAAATATAATTCTATTATAATACTAAAATGTTGGGCAGTAGCTATGGAGAGATGGCTGAGCTGGTCTAAGGCGCACGACTGGAAATCGTGTATGGGCTAATACCCCATCGAGGGTTCGAATCCCTCTCTCTCCGTTGGTTTGTTCATAAAAAGAGATCATTTATCAAATTGATAAGTGATCTTTTTTATTATCTATTATCTGTTCTATATTTCATTTATTGTTATCATGTATTTGTTATGTTATAATATCATTTAAAATTAAATTGTTATTGGAGTAATATATAAATTTATGAGTAAATTAAATAATATATTAAGAAAAAGGATAAATAAAAAAAATATTAAACGATTAAAAAATAAAGATTTTTCTCTAATAGCTAGCAATTGTAACGGTACTTTTATAAGTCATGATTTAAATTTACAATTTAGATCACCTTTTATTAATTTATGGATAAAACCAAATGATTTCATAAAATATCTTCAAAATATTGATTATTATATGAAATGTGAATTAAAATTTACAAGTGAAAAAGGGATAAATTATCCTATAGGCCTTTTAGATGATATAAAAATATATTTTCAACATTATAAATCAGAAAATGAAGCAAAAGAAAAATGGATTGAACGCACAAAACGTATTAATTTAGATAATTTATTTATTTTGTTTACTGATAGAGATGGTTGTACTTATCAAAATTTGCTCGAATTTGATAAATTACCATATAAAAACAAAGTGGTATTTACTCACAAACCATATAAGCAAATAAAATCTGCATTTTATATAAAAGGTTTTGAAAACGAAGATTCAGTAGGTATGTGTTTTGAATATTTAAATAAATTTACTGGTAAAAAAATATATGATGCTTTCGATTATATAAAATGGTTTAATGGTGAATTATCTAAACAATAAACTTAAGTTTAATTATTAGATATTTTACTTTAAATCTATACGCATAACGCCATAAACTGTTATTTTATAATATCCATGAATGAGTGGCGTAATTTTTATGCACTAATCCCGTATTTTTCAGATAATCGCCATATTCATTATTATTTAACAGTTGATCAAGTTGAAGTATTTAATCAGTTTGAACGTCCAGTAAATATAAAGGAAAATAATGTTATATCTCAGAATTGTAATATAACAAGTACAAGATATAGGAAACCATATTATCCTAAATAAATAATATATAAAATATGTAATATAAAGCATCTCTGGTAACGTTACCGTAAAAAGGGGGCGCCTGCGTGCAACCATATTTCATATGGTTGCCGAATGCAAAATAATTTTCTATATAAATATGATGGGTATTTAAGGGAATATTAGCTTCTCTTTATAACTCAGTCTAAATATTAAAAAAATTATTTTGCGTAAAGCGCATCTTAAGATGCGCTGCGCAGGCGCCCCCTTAAACGGTACTTTTACATTATCTGTTGCTTTTTTTATTTTAGTTTTATTTTTATTCTTTTGTTTTGGTTGATTTAATTTACCTTAGAAAATACACCATTAGATTGTATTGTAATTATTGCTTTTTATAACAAAAATGGACTATGATAGATAAAAAACTTATTTCCTGCAATGGTTCTCAGACAATAAAATCTGATGAAACACGTAGTTTTGCCGCAGAGACAGATACACCTTGCAGTAAAGTTAAAACTTTTGTCTGGAATAATAATTTTGTTCCATTAATCGTTGCGTTTGAAAAACTATATAAAAATTATGCAATTATAGCATATCTTATAAAATCATATTTGCTGTAAACTGCAAAGATTATTAAACCATAAAAAAAGACAAATCTTTTTTATTGAATAGATTTGTCTTTTTTTGTTATATTTTTTAAGATTATAATTAATGTGTAACTATGATTATATATAGTAACTTAAATTATTATTAAAGCATAATATAAACATAGCAAAATATTTTATTATATATTTTAATAGGAGAGAATTAATGATAACATTAAGTCTTTGTATGATAGTAAAAAATGAAGAAGATGTATTAGCAAGATGCCTTAATAGTATAAAAGATATAGCAGATGAAATTATTATTGTAGATACTGGAAGCCATGACCATACAAAGGATATCGCATATCAATATACTGATAAGGTATATGATTTTAAATGGATAGATGATTTTTCTGCCGCTCGTAATTATTCTTTTTCAAAAGCTACTATGCAATATTGTATGTGGCTTGATGCTGATGATATACTATTACAAATTGATCATGATAATCTATTAGATTTAAAAAATACATTATCCCCTTTAACTGATATTGTAATGATGCGTTATAATACAAATTTTGATGAAAAAGGCAATCCTATATTCTCATATTTTAGAGAACGTATAATACGTAATAATAAAAAATATTTATGGCAAGGCGCTATACATGAAGCAATAACTCCTTCAGGCAATATTGAATATTCTGATATTGCTATAACGCATAAAAAACTTCATCCAAGCGATCCTGACAGAAATTTAAAAATATTTGAAAAGCTTATATCAAAGGGTAATCAATTAAATACACGTGATCAATTTTATTATGCAAGAGAATTATATTATCATCAACGCTATAATGAAGCTATAAAGATATTTGAAGATTTTTTATCTTCAGGTGATGGTTGGATAGAAAATAATATTGAAGCCTGTAAGACATTATCTTATTGTTATTATAATATAGCTGATGATTATAATGCTTTAATATCCTTATTAAAAAGTTTTCAGTTTGATATACCACGGGCTGAAATATGTTGTGATATAGGACAGCATTTTTTAGACAGGAATAATTATAATATAGCAATTTACTGGTTTAAAACTGCATTATCATGTAAACGTAATGATAAATCCGGCGGTTTTATTATTAATGATTGTTATGATTATATTCCTTATTTACAGCTTTGTATATGTTATGATAAATTAGGAGATAAAATTCAGGCATATAATTATAATGAATTAGCTGGTAAATACAAACCATATTCAAAAGCTTATTTATATAATAAGCAATATTTTAATAAAATTATAAAGTCTTAATTTTATTCAGCTAAAAAATCTTCAATTACATCATAGATATGTATTGGGTCTAAATTATAATCATTGCATTTATTAATAAGTTTAACTATTTTATCTTTTCTTATTGAAATATCATGTATTGTTATATCATTATAACTAATACCATAAGTAATAAATGATTGACCTTCAATACTCACTTTATCTTCTATTACTTTATATTCCAATGTCAAATAACCTCCTAAAAAGGTAAAATATCCTACAAAAATGTTTTAATATAATTTTTTATTCATATTTAATTATTTATTTGTTCATAACTCTCACTCTTCTATTTTATACTTTTTGTAATAAAAAACGCGTCGAATTTATCAGAAAAAAGTTTTTAAATCAAAAAAAATACCCGGATCCAAAAAATTGGATCCGGGTATTTTAAGTTTAAACGATTATTTTATTACACTTATTTTTATATTTTCCTCTTGCTCTATAACTGTTCCAGTATAATCCAATGCTTTAACCGCAATATTTCTTATACCCTTTGTTCCCATACTTGTTTTTATAGTCCAGACTCGTTGTCCGCCAATATCTTCATATGCGGCTATCTTACCTAATACACATGTTGGAGTAGAATATAGAATAATATCGCTTACACCAGTTGATGTAATAATATTTACTGTGAAAATATTATTTGCTATTACTACTCTTGGAGCGCTAGCGCTTATTATCTCAGCTTTAACATCTTTATCAACTGTATTAATAGTAATACCAATATTTATAGTCTTTCCGCTATCAATAAACTCGCCGTTTTCATCCAATATCCAAATAGGAAGAACACGGTCTCCTTTTGTTCCAATAGCTAATTCAACCGTCCAAATAAAATTACCATTTTCATATCTAACATCTTTGATCGTTTTACCTATATCGCTTCCATATTCATTTTTAATTGCAATATCTAAAGCAGAATCATTTGTAATAATTTCTACTTCAAATGGTTCATTAACAGCAGCGCCTTGATCATTATTAACTTCAATTACCTGTGGGATATCTTCTATTGTTATATACGCCTTGGCAGTAATATTGCTGCCTTCAATATCGCCGTATATTATACATGATCCTGGTACGGAATATAAACTGTCCGGTCTTTCTTCCCATGTAACTTTTGCTGTATCCTGTGTTCCATCTGCTTTTATTACATCTATTGTATCTGGTAACTGCGGTTTGGTATTTAATTTTACAGTTTGATTTATATCAGCAACTGAAAGAATATTTTGCGTATCATCTAAAGCGGATATTCTTAATATAGTAAATGAATGTTTCGGCTGTGTATAAACAAAGCTGTTAGATACGCCGTCAATGATATCTTCTATTGAAGCGACATTGAGAGGATTATCTAAATCATTGCCAGCCATTAAATCATCATTTTGCAGTAATATTCTTCTTGCTTTTGATGATACATTATCAATACCATTAAGATTAATCTGTGTTGCGTATTCTTTATCTGTATAATTAACTAATTTTACAATAACTTCACTATTTTCTTTATCATAAGATACTGTAGAATATACCTTTGTATCAGGATTTGATGACATAAAGTCGCCATATGTACGAAGGCCTTCATAACCATCTTTATAAATATCATATGCATTTGGATCATTAGTTACATATACATAGAAATTCTTTCCATCATTTACAAGCTTAATTTCACATTCATTGCCAACAGTAAACATTGAACAGTCGCCATCCGGTTTACCTACCAATTCACTTACTCCGTTAACAACATGATAAACCGCCATTCTTGCATACTGTTTTTCTGTAGCTCTTAATACATAGTAATTATTTTCATCAATATAATTAAAATAGAATCCTACTGTACTTGATGTTGATTTTTGAGAATTTTTTGTTACCTTAAATGTAGCAGTATAATTTTCATATGCCCCCGGCATAATTATTTTTGCTGGAGCTGTTTCAATATCAGATTGTGCTATTGCATCATTATTAACCGACCATTGGCCTGATATGTCTGTATTTGAAGCTATTATATCTTCTGCTTGAGGATTATATAATACTTTTCCTGTTGTATTATCTACTACTTTAAGATCCTTGAATTGTGCTGTAGTACCATTTGTTTCAAAACCAAATGCACCGCTTACAGGTAATTGGTCATTATATATAAGTTCATTTTCTAAAGTATAATCACCCATATTATTGCCATACATTTGTTGTACCCAATATGTTGGGGTACCAACTACCTGGGTATTATTAAACCAAATAAGATCAGGATTCCAGCTTTCATAACCATATTTAGCAAATAATGGCGCATAACATGCTAATGTTACTAAATCTGCATTGCGTTCAAAACCTGTCATAAACGCTGCATCACCTAAAGCTGAATTAAGATATGCATCTGAACGGCATGCATATTCTCCTGCAAATACTTTTAAACCGGATGATCTGTCATATACATCATAACGATTGCTAGCTGTTGTATAATAATCAATATTTTTATAAAGATGTTCATCTACTGAATATGTTGTATCAGTATTCTGCATACACCATTCAACCTGCCATATAGCTCCTAAATCACCATATGCTGCTCCGCGTCCTGCAGAACCGATTAATTTCATTTCCGGATATTTTCCCTTTATAGCTTCTGCTATCATAGTATATCTATCCAAGAAATCCTGTCCTTCATTTTCATTGCCAAATGCTATATATTCTATATTAAATGGTTCTGGATAGCCCATTTCTGCTCTTTTTTGTGCCCATGGCTGATTTGGATCATTTGAATCCCCATTACAAAATTCTATTAAATCAAGCGCATCTTGTACATACCATTCCATATCTTCCCATGGTACTACTTCACCGCTGCATGCTACTCCACCATGTAAAACAGGTATTGGTTTTGCTCCTATATCTTCACAAAGAAGCAAATATTCATAATAACCAAATCCATATGTCATATAATAATATGGATCATTGTTATTTCCCCAACGATTTGAATTTACTTCACGTTCTTCAAGCGGGCCAATACTCTTTTTCCATTGATAACGTTGTGCAAGTTTTGAATTTCCTTCAACTACACAGCCACCTGGAAAACGTAAAAATCCTGGATTTACTGCTTTAAGTATTTCAACAAAATCCGCTCTTAATCCATTTTCGCGGTTATTATATGTTGCTTGCGGATATACGCTGACAAAATCTATATAATATCTTCCTGCAGATGGGAAATAGAAATTAATAACAGCTCCATCAATAGATTCTTCTGCATACATTTCTCCTGTAAGCTTTTTCCATTGACCATATTTACTGTCCTCAGCTTCTCCCATTGTACCTTGAGCGTATACTTTTCCATCCTTTTCTACTTTTACTGTTATATTTTCAGAAGCTTTTTCTCCTTTAATATACATTGATATATCATATTTTTCTCCAGCATTAATACTTACTCCCTGAAAACCTTCATTGGATATACCATCGCCTGGATTGACAATATCAAGTACAAGATAATATGTATTATTATCATTCATACCAAATCCAGGTTCATTAGCCGCCTCAAAAGTTGCTTCTCCAATTGGAGTCCATTTTTTAGTATGAATATCATCTTCATCTATTTTATTCACATTAAAAAATTCAAATGAGCGGTTATTTACCTTCTCCGGATATATACATCCATCG
>CALWVB010000052.1 GCA_944384895.1 uncultured Clostridia bacterium
TGGTTGCCAAATGCAAAATAATTCTCCATATAAAGATGATGAGTATTTAAGATAATACTAGTTTCTCTTTTTAACTCAGCCTAAGTATTAAAAAATTATTTTGCGTAAAGCGCATTGAAGATGCGCTGCGCAGGCGCCCCCTTTAAGCGCTGATTTTTCGTATACAGTATTAGTTTAAAAATACCATTTTATTATTTTAGTATATATAAAAACAATTAGAAACATAAAAAAATCCCCTCTGGATAATATATATTCAGAGGGGATAATAAATTTTAATATATTATTTTACCATGCTTGCAACTTCATCAGCAAAATTATCTTCACGTTTTTGTAAGCCTTCACCTTTTTCAAATCTTACATATTCAACAAGCTTAATTTTACCGCCGATTTCTTTAGCAGTATTTTCAATATACTGACCAACAGTTATATCGCCGTCTTTAACAAAAGCCTGTTCTTCAAGGCAGTTAAGAGTATAATATTTACCAATTCTGCCATCAACCATTTTATCAATAATATTTTGAGGTTTTTTAGCATTTTTAGGATCGTTTTGAATTTGAGCAATAAGAATTTCTTTTTCTTTTTCGATAACATCAGCAGGTACGCTTTCTCTATTAAGATAAGGTGCATTTAATGCAGCTATCTGCATAGCAACGTCTTTTCCAGCTTCAATGAGTTTATCAGAATTAGCTGCTGTATCATCAGCATCAAATTTAACAATTACACCGATTCTGCCGCCGCCATGTACATAAGATACAAGATTGCCTTCAAAGCGTGCAAAACGACGGATTTTTATATTTTCACCGATTACAAGGATTTTATCCTGTAAAGCTTGTGCAACATTGAATTTATCGTCATATGGGAGTTCCATAAGAGCATCGTTATCAGCAGGAGCTTTATCAGCTACGATTTCAGCAAGTTTTTTAACAAAAGCCTGGAAATCAGCATTTTTAGAGACAAAGTCTGTTTCAGAATTAACTTCAATGATAACACCGACTTTTTTTGCATCGTCAACATATGCATAAACCATACCTTCAGCAGCGATTCTGCCAGCTTTTTTAGCTGCAGCTGCAAGGCCTTTTTCGCGGAGTATATCAATTGCTTTATCCATATCGCCATTAGTCTCGGAGAGAGCTTTTTTACAGTCCATCATACCGCAGCCTGTTCTCTCACGAAGAATTTTAACATCAGAAGCTGTAAATGCCATTTGTAATTCCTCCAAAAAATTTTTATATATAACAATGTTTAGTGTTTTTTATTTTAAATTATTCTTCTGGCTGATCTTCTTCAACAGGTGCTTCAGGAGCATTTTCAGGAGCCTGAGCGCCCTGATTTGCTTCAAGAATAGCATTAGCTATTGTGCCGGCAATAAGTTTAACAGCACGGATAGCATCGTCATTACCAGGAATAACATAATCAATTTCATCAGGATCACAGTTTGTGTCAACAATAGCTACAACAGGGATACCAAGTTTTTTAGCTTCAGCAACAGCTATTTTTTCTTTACGTGGGTCAACAATAAATAATGCGCCCGGTAATTTTTTCATATCTTTAATTCCACCGAGGAATTTTTCAAGTTTTTCTATTTCAAGATTAAGTTTGATAACTTCTTTTTTAGGAAGCATATCAAAAGTACCGTCAGCTTCCATTTTACGCAATTGAGCAAGACGGTCAATTCTGCGGCGGATTGTACGGAAGTTTGTAAGCATACCACCAAGCCAACGGGCATTTACATAATATGCGCCTGCACGTACAGCTTCATCGCGGATAGAATCCTGAGCTTGTTTCTTTGTGCCAACAAATAAGATAGAATCACCGCGTTCTGTTACTTCACGACAGAACATATAAGCTTCTTCAAGTTTTTTTACAGTTTTCTGAAGGTCAATGATATAAATACCATTACGTTCTGTAAAAATGTATGGAGCCATTTTTGGATTCCAACGACGTGTTTGATGACCAAAATGTACGCCTGCTTCTAAAAGTTGTTTCATAGATACTACTGACATTATTAATTTATCCTCCTTTGGTTTAAACCTCCGCATAGCCTGGAAATTTTGCTCGCTGGGAAAACCTTTAATATAAGGCAACCGGCCCGGCAAGGCATATGCGTGCGATTTGCCATAAAATTATATCAAATAAATCCATCAATTGCAAGTAAAAATACACATTATATGTTAAAATTATGTTATTTTCTATATTTTTTTAATCCTCAAACAACTTTTCAATTATTTTTGGACCATTAGGTTTTGATTTAGAGCAATCACAGTTATTTATTTTAACTAATACAGTATCTTCTCCTATTACATGTATATCGCACCATGGAATAACAATATCTTCATGCCTACCAAATAATCCAAGACATTTAGGACGGCCATATACAACTATTGCTATTACCTTTGCACAGCATGTATCAATTTCTATATCATTAACAAATCCTAAGCAGCTGCCATCAGATATATTTATAACTTGTTTATTATTCATATCAGTAATCCTGCAATTCATAATATATACCTCCCTATTATATTACAATATATTTTATTGTAATATAATATAAATTATGATATTGCAGGATTATAAGAGAAAAATTATTTATTATGCAGAACGTGAAGCTCGTTTTATCAATTTAGCTAAATATTTAGCAGCATATAAAAATTCATATAAAGTTCCAAAACTGGTGAAAAAAATTTTATCATTATAATGTGCTGATTTGACTGGAGGATAATTTAAGACATTCCCACGATAAAATAAATAATCAGAGAAATATTCAGCCATATGTCCAGGTGTTAAGTAATTAAGAAAATCTTCACTAAATTTATAACCAATATACTGAAGCAAAGATATAGAGAATTCTGTACAGACAAAGGATTTATATATATTCTTATGTTTATTAAAAATACGTGTAAACAATTGCAAAGTATTATAC
>CALWVB010000053.1 GCA_944384895.1 uncultured Clostridia bacterium
TCGGTATCATTGTAATCGGTCACACCGTCGTTATAAGGACCGTAGTCGGTGTCATTGTAATCGGTCACACCGTCGTTGTAAGGGCCGTAGTCGGTGTCATTGTAATCGGTCACACCGTCGTTGTAAGGGCCGTAATCGGTGTCATTGTAATCGGTCACACCGTCGTTATAAGGGCCGTAATCGGTATCGTTGTAGTTCGCAGCGCCGCTGGCATTCTGGATATTGTTATTACCGGCTATTTTATGTTCAGCCTTTAATACTTTTCCAGTCATAGCATCAATATCATATTCGTATTCATTGCCGTTAGCATAAAATTCTAATTCAAAGATAGCAACGCCATGGTCAAAATCAAATTCTTTATCTTCAAATACTGCGTCGGCTGCATTTATATTTGCCTGTGCAAGAGCGATTTCCTGAGCCTTTTCTAAAGTAATAAACTGAGATGGATCTCCGTTTTTGGCATATTTTTGATCATAATCATTATCATCAATTGTAACTATATCAGAACCAAGGGCTAAGTTTTTAACTGCATTTTGAGTACTGGTACTCATATGCAATAAAAAGTCTTCTTCAGGGAGAATAGAACCTGGTTCTAATTGAAGGACAACATTTCTTTTATTGCCGTCTATATCATCTACAAAATAACCGGCTTCATAAATTTTGCTGATTAGATCTTCTAAAACAATATCACAATTTTTACCGATATAATCTTGATAAGATTCTACTATTTTTTTACCGTCTTCATTTTTGCCTATAAGGGATGTAACCTGGCCTTCTCTATTATATTCAATTTGGATTTCAGGATTAACGCTTAAAGTAAGGATACCAGTTTCTGCAAAAGCTGTATTTACTTTAGTAGTATCTGTTGCACAACCTGTTAAAATAACACTGGCTGCGATCAATAAGGATGTTATTGCTGCTAATATCTTTCTTTTAAGTTTCATAATAGAAAACTCCTTTCAATTTTTGTTTTTTGTTTACATCCATAGATTACGGATACACATTTTTGAAAACGGGGTAATCTGGAAACTTTTTTAAAAATTTTTTAATCATCGTCATCATCGTCATCATTATCGTCATCCGAGTCTTCATCTTCATTATTTTCATCATAATTAGTGTTTCCTTGATCGTTGTCATCATCATTATAATCAGTAATACCGTCATTATGAGGACCATAGTCAGTATCATCATAATCATCGTCTGAACTTGGAGGAGGGATATAAGCTGGCTGTGATGATGGAGCTAGGGAAGAGGAAGATGAAATTGATGAACTGGATGAAGGTAAAGCTGAACTGCTTGATGAATTATCATGTGTAAGATTTTGTTGACTGTCTTTATAATTAAAAATTTCAATTGTAACAGTCATTTTACCATCAAGGTATTGTGCAACATTTGATCTTAGTTCTACGCCATATTCCTGGAATAAGACTTCATCCGGCGTATCTATTGAAAACGATACGCGACCGCCTTCAGATAAAAAGCCCATATCAATGGCACGTTTAATAAGCTCATCAGTAACGGTCACTTTATCTTTGCCTTTGCAATCATAACCTTCTACTAAAGCAATACCATCTTCATTAGTTCCAGTAAGTCCAATTACTGTTCCATGTCTATTTAAATCCATTTGTATTGATGGATTAATAGAAAGAAAAATTGAAGAATAAGTAGCCATATAGTTTTGATAATATATAAAACCAAAAACTATAATAAAACATGCCGCAATAGCAACAATACCACTACTGATCCATTTAATTGTACGATGTTCTTTTAAAGATGTTTGTTTCATTAAAACTGGATTTTCTACCATTTGTCCAATTTCATAATGTAAATTTGCAGCTTTAAAGAAACAACCGTTCTCATCAAGAAGAACCGCATAACTTGGATAACATTCCATAACCATATATTTCATTTTGCAGTTCCTCCTTTTAATACTTGTTTTATATGCCCACGAATAATTTCATATCCATTAGTATATATCAGCAACATAGCAACCATATATTTTCGATGACGTTCAAGTGTTTTTCTATCCACTCCACTGCCTTGACTAAGTTTTGTAATTGGAAGCCGTTTTGTTCGTAAAAGTTCATCTAACAATTCAGGATTTTCTTTTGCATAATTTAAAACTTTTCTACAGGCTTCTAATGTACGTTGTTGGCGTGGACAATTATCAGCGACATCAGTAAGCGATACACCAAAAAGTTGAATCTGATTGGTCAACTCCTCAATTTCTGCCTTTGTAGCGTCACGCATAACTAATTCTTCGCTATAGTTATCTTTAACAGCAAGTGTTTCACTAATAGGTCTTTCGTTATCTTCATTAACAGGCATATCAAATGAAACAAGATTTTTATGTCTTTTTTCTTTTCGATGATAATCAATCAATCTGCTTTTTATCAGCATTGCCGCATATCTTAAAAATGCACCGCGGGTACGTGAATATCCGCATATTGCTTCATGAAATGCAATCATAGCTATACTTAATTCATCATCATGACCTTCTATAGGCGGGCGTTTTAAAAATTTAGCCGTTTCTGTTTTTATAAAAGGCATATATGTACTAATTAATTGATCAGCTTCTTGCATATCTTCTTTTGCTGCATATACCTGTTGGATGATTTTATGTTCATCATTCATTCAACAGTTCCCCCCTATATATAGATTACGGTCTTATTTTTTTAAAACCGGGGTATTAAAAAATTTGTTTTTTATATTTTATAATAGAATAAATATATCCATTTTAATAATATTAACAAATAGTAAAATTACAAATAAAATTAAGATAAATATATTGTTAAATAAACATTCTTTAAAAAATATTATTTATAGCTGTGCGATACATTGCAAGGGGGGCGCCCGCGGGCAACCGTATGGTTGCCCCTGCAAAATATAAATTTATAAATTAAATATAGCTTATAAAAGACATTGTTTATTAATTTATAAATGTAAATATAATAGAGAAATATTTTGCAGGCAGTGCATCTTTGATGCACTGCGCGGGCGCCCCCTTTTTGCAGCTGCACCTCATTTATTCCCAGCTTATTATTTATAAAATAAAATATTTTTTAATCTTAACTTCTTATATTATCTGAATACATTAGTATGTGAATTTAGAATCATTTAGTGTTATTTATTATAACATTTGTTTTAAATAAAGCGATAGAATTTAAAAAATTTTTTATTAGTAAATTATAATATTAACTATACATAATAAAAATAATTGCTATTGTTTATTATGAATATAAAAAATAGGCTGTATTTTTAAGATACAGCCTATTTTTTATATTATTTTTAATTTTAATTATCATTGTCATCAGCATCACTAGAAGAACCAGTAAGAGCATCTAAACTATCTTCATAAATAAATTCATGCAAGCGGTCAGCCGCATCATCAAGGTCATATCGCCAAACCCAAGAACCGTTATATGTTCCGCCTATAGGATCATCTATTTGCTCATCAGGAATCATATTTTGCTCAATTGTTAGATTACTTGTAAGCATAATTGGAGCAAGATCAATTATATCGCCATAATCAAGAGAGGTTTTAACAAGAGGCAATAATTCTTTAATAAATCCCGGATAATCTGTTTTAGGCATATTCTTACATTTATCAAATAAAGCCATAAGAACTTTTTGTTGACGGTTAGCACGCTCATTATCGCTGTCTATTTTACGTATACGAGAAAAAGCAGTTGCCTGAGCGCCAGTAAGATGCACTAAACCATAATCGTCAAGCGTTTCGCCATCTATAGAAGGATTTTCATCATGCATTTCAATAACAATACGATTTATTTCTTTTAATTCAGCTTTAGTAATCTCAATATCTATACCGCCTATTGCATCTATAACCTTAGATAATTGATTAAAGTTTACAGTTACATATTCACGTATATCAAGATTGAAATTTTGATTTAATGTTTTAATAGCCAATTCAGGTCCACCATATGCATATGCATGCGCAATTTTATCTTTACCATGCTTATCTATAGGTACATAACTATCGCGGAGAATAGAAGTTAATTTAATTTTACCATGAATTTCATCAACAGATAAAATCATAATAGCATCTGAACGGCCGTTAGAATTATTGCTTCGTGTATCTATACCAAATAAAGCTATATTGGTTATAGTTTTATTAGAGTCTATTAATTCATTTAAAGTATCATCAGATTCTAGTTTATTTTTGAAGTCATATTGCGACTGAATACCCAATGCAGAAGCATCTGATGTTAAAGGCTGAGTATCAAGCCCACCAAAATAATGCATAAATAATGCAAAAGCACCAGCTACAATTAAAAGCAAAACTTCCAGAACGATTATCATTATTAAAATAATACGATTTTTCTTTCTGGATTTTTTAGACCTATTACCATTTGGTTCTGTTGGGGTGTTAGATTTATAATTGTTAGGATTATTAGGCCTGTTATTTGGTCTATTATAAGAACTATTTCTGCTATTTGTATTGCGCTGCCTGTCATAAGATGCAGCGCCGCTATTAACATTAGCATATACGGAATTGGAGGATGAACGCGTACCAGAATAACCGCTTGGACGGTTATTTACATAAGGCCTGTTTACTCCATTATGTCCATTATGGCGGCCATCGTAACGATTATATGAAGATTTATAGGAGTTATTATCCAGTGAGCCGGAGGTACTGGAAATATCGACGAAACCGTCATTTTTTCTTATCATTTTCACACTTCCGATTCGTAAAACTATTAGGATTATTTACAGATAATAGATAAATAAAAATTATATAAATATATTATCCGGCTTTTTGTGAATCAATTTTTATATCACTGCGTGATTGACGTAATGTATAATGCCTGTTAATTTCAAGATTTTGTTCACATACATCATTTTTAGCTTGATTACATTCACAACCTTCTGCAAAACCTTCATGAGTAAATACAGCAAGTATAGTTTTTACAAAAATATAACAATCAGTAGCAAAAGAAACATTTCTTGAATAAACTGCATCATATCTTGCTTTATGATAATCATCAACATTATCACGGCCATGTATTTGAGCTAAACCAGTGATACCTGGACGAAGAGCATAAACTCCGCGTTTATCTCTTTCTTCAATAAGCTGTGTTTCATTAGGAACAACAGGACGAGGTCCAACAATACTCATATCGCCTTTTAATACATTAAACAATTGTGGAATTTCATCAAGGCTGGTTTTTCTGAGAATACGGCCAAGACGGGTGATATATTTATAAGGGTCATTTAATTGCGATGTTGGACAATTTTTAGGCGCGTCTATCCGCATAGTACGGAACTTGTACATTACAAATTCACGACGATCACGGCCTACACGTTTTTGTTTAAATATTGCCGGCCCTTTAGAATCAAGTTTTATAAGTATCCAAATAAGCAACATTATAGGGCTTAAAACAATTATAGCTGTTAAGGATAAAATAAAATCAATAATTACTTTAATATTTTTATATATCATTATCAACTCTCCACAAGCTGTAATAAGAAAAGATGCATCGAACAAATGATCGAACAAATTTTAGGCTATTTTTATTTTGACACATCTATCTTTCTGTCCATCCTATTATATATACTTTTACGACATCAGTCAAGTAAAACCATACAAATCAATGTTTTTTTTAACTTTACTTAATATTTTTGTAATATTCATTTATATTTATATACAAATTTTTATAAAATTACTTACCATATATATTTATGCAAAAACTACATAAATTATATAAATAAATTTTTTCGATGTAATTATTATATCCTTAAAAAAATATAAATTCATAAAATTTTATAAAAAATGATTGGCTGAAGATAATATTATCTCCAGCCAAAATTTTTAA
>CALWVB010000054.1 GCA_944384895.1 uncultured Clostridia bacterium
GCAATGGCGTTAAAAAAGTGTCTTGATTTGTTTTGGGCTGAACTGGATTTTGAATTATATTAAAAAAATTCTAAAGCATTTTTGGATATTTGTCGGCATTATTCTCCAGTAGTTGAAAAATTCAGTATTGACGAATGTTTTTTAGATATGACAGGTACTCAAAATTTGTATCCGGATCCAGTTAAGATAGCCTATATAATAAAGAATGAGATAAATAAAAAACTTGGATTTACTGTTAATATAGGAATAAGCTGTAATAAATTATTAGCAAAAATGGCCAGTGATTTTGAAAAGCCTGATAAAATTCATACTTTATTCCCTGAAGAAATAAAAACAAAGCTATGGCCGTTGCCAGTTCGGGATTTATTTTTAGTTGGGCGTGCTACAGCTGAAAAACTGGAGCATTCCGGTATTCATACTATAGGAGAATTAGCAATTGCAAATCTCAACAGCATACAGACATTATTAGGAAAAAAACCTGGTCAACAGTTATATGAATATGCAAATGGGATAGATCTTTCACCAGTATTACCAGAACCAGAACAAGCAAAAGGATATAGTGTTTCTACTACTTTAGCTCAGGATGTTATTTCTATTGAGGATGCTAATAAAATTTTATTGGAACTAGCAGATAGTGTTACGACCAGAATAAGAACGGATCATGTAAGATGTTATTGTATTTCAGTTAATATTAGGAATAATAAGTTCCAAAACCGTTCACATCAAAGAAAGTTAGATGAAGCAACAGATATTACAAAAGAAGTATATGAAGTATCCAAAGAGTTATTAGCTGAACTTTGGAAAAATCGTACTCCTTTGCGATTAATTGGTATTTCCCTTATGCAAATTGTTCATGAAAATGAAATACAGATGTCTTTATTTCAAGATAAAAATAAAGAACGGGCAAGAAAATTAGATCATGCTATGGATGATATCCGTAGCCGGTATGGCTTGGATAAGGTGAAAAGAGGTTCGACATTTCAAAATCCACTTGAAATTGGGAAAAAGTATAGGGCACAGTTTGAGACAAAGAAAGAATAGATATACTTTCAGATATCTATTCTTTCTTTTTTATTAATAATATTATTGTTGAGTATCAGTTAACTTTTATAACATAAGTTGAATATAATTCCATTGTATTTAAAATAGTAATGCCGTAAAATATCCCTAAGAGGTGATACCTTATGAAAGAACTTAATCTTAGCCGTGTTTTAGTAGAAAACCGGCATAAATTAGGCATTACTCAAGATACATTAGCTGAGTATATAGGCGTTTCTAAAGCAGCTATTTCTAAATGGGAAACGGGAACTACTTATCCTGATATTCTTATGCTTCCTAGACTTGCTGCTTATTTTGATATAAGTATAGATGAATTATTAGGATATGAACCTCAAATGTCAAAGGAAGATATCCGTAAATTATATAAACAGCTTTCCGAAGAATTTTCATCTATACCTTTTGATGATGTTATGGTTCATTGCCGTAAACTTATCAAGAAATATTATTCTTGTTATCCTCTTTTATTTCATATAGGTTCTTTATTTGTTAATCATTCTATGCTTGCAGGAAGTCCTGAAAAAACTACAAAGATTATAGAAGAAGCAATGCAACTATTTATTAGGGTAAAAAATGGAGATGATCCTGTTTTAGGCAAAGAAGCTTTACAGCTAGAAGCTTACTGTTTATTATTTCTCAATCGGCCTAATGAAGTTTTTAATCTTCTTGATACAGACCAACTTAATATGAATTCATCAGAACCATTACTTGCCAGTGCATATCAGGCAATAGGAAATAATAAGGAAGCTAAACGGATTTTACAAGTGGGAATTTATAAAGGCATTGTTAGCCTGATTAATTTTCTTATACCATATATGAATTTAAATATTGATAATGCAAATATTTTTGAGGAAACCTGTCATCGTATCCAATTTATTATTGATGCTTTTCAATTAACAACACTTCATCCAGGATTACTTCTTTCATGTTATATTATAATAGCACAAGGGTTTCTAACTATTGGTCATCAAGAAAAAGCATTGGATTTTCTTGAAAAATATACAACTTTAGCCATAAGCGATATATATCCATTACGTCTTCATGGCGATTGGTATTTTAATTTTTTAGATGAATGGATAGAAAATAACCTTGATTTAGGTAATATTCTTCCTCGAGACGATTCCATAATACGTCATAGTATTACAAAGGCTCTTACAGATAATCCCGCTTTTGCCGTATTAGCAGATAATCCACGTTTTAATGATATGGCATTGCTTTTGAAAAATAGTGAGGAGGATAAATAATATGCAGGCTGTTGAATTACAAAATCTATCTAAAATATATCCTGGAGGGAAACAAGCAGTTAAACAAATAACACTTTCTCTTAACCAAGGAGAAGTTTTTGGTTTTCTTGGGCCAAATGGTGCCGGAAAAACTACAACTGTCAAGCTTTTAAACGGTATGCTTATACCTTCTGAAGGAAATTGCAGAGTATTTAATATTGATCCGGTATATGAACCGGAAAAAGTACATGCTATTTCTGGCGTCGTAACCGAACATGCGCAAATGTATGATAATTTGACTGGTCTTGAGAATTTAATATTTTATGCTTCGATTTTTGGTATTTCATCTTCTGAAAGTGAAAAAGATGCTAATTCACTGTTAAAACAATTAAATTTAGAAGAAGCAAAAAATCGAAAATTATCGTCATATTCCACTGGTATGCGTCAGAGATTATCTCTTGCGAGGGCATTGATTCATCATCCAAGGGTGCTGTTTTTAGATGAACCGACTTCTGGGCTAGATCCGGAAAGTGCACAAAATGTTAACCGGATGATTCAGCTACTTGCCAAAAATGAAGGTATCACAGTTTTCCTTTGTACTCACCAGCTTAGATATGCTCAGGAAATATGCACAAGATACGGTCTAATTGAAGAAGGAAAGCTTTTAGTATCAGGTACGCTTGAAGAACTTAGAGCTAAAATTCTTGCCAGGATAACTCTCTGTATCCGCGCCACAAAAGTTCCTGATATGCTTTCTTTTAAAAAGATTGGAGACCAGCAATATGAAATTGATATTTGTTCTGAAAATGAAATTCCCGGTATTGTACGACAAATTATTGAATCAAATGGGGATATTTATGCCGTATCAGCAAAAAAGCCTACATTAGAAGATATATATTTTGCTCTGACTTCAAATGCAAAGGAGGATCTAAAATGAAAAGCTCTATGTTTGCAATTATAAAAAAAGATTTTCGTGGTATTACTGCCAATAAACGGTTATTTTCTGCTATTCTGATCGTTCCTTTGATACTTACTATTTTTCTGCCGTCAATTTTTGTTTTTCTGATACATTTTGCACCAGATGACCCGGATATCCAAAAATTACTTCAAATGATTCCATTGTCCATACAATATGATAGTTTGGAATTGACAATTGCTGGGATGATAATCAATTATATTATGCCGATATTTTTCCTTATGATACCAATTATGACAGCATCTATTATGGCAGCCAGTTCATTTGTCGGTGAAAAAGAGAAACATACATTGGAAACATTGTTATATTGTCCTTTATCTGTCAAACAGATTTTCCGTTCAAAAGTAATAGCTTCTTTTCTATTAAGTATGATGGTATCTTTAATATCTTTTTTCTCTATGATTATAATTTTGGAAACTGAAATATTTTTCCTTATGGGAAGTTTATTAATCCCTAGTATCAGTTGGATTATAATACTACTATTAGTTTCTCCAGCTATTGCGCTTATTGCTGTAACACTTATTGTAAGAGGTTCTGCTAAAGCTCAAAGCGTAGAAGAATCTCAGCAGGGTGCGATATTTCTGATAATTCCTGTTGTTTTATTAATCATAGGACAGTTTACAGGTCTTCTTCTCTTAAGTTCATGGATTTTATTAATCCTTGGCGTATTTTGCGCCATATTAGCCTGGATTTTATTAAAAAAATCTATGGGACGTTTTACCTATGAAATGCTATTAAAATAATAAAAATGCCCGGTACATTTTTGTATCGGGCATTTTTATTTAATTTATTTTTTTCATCCAGTCATTAATATCTAAAAAGAATCTGCACAGATGAAATCCATCTGCTACTGCATGATGAATATTAAGTGAAAGCGGCATTAAAATTCGTCCGCTATTATCCTTCTCATATTTTCCCCAGGTAATAACTGGAGCTAAATAGGTACCTGAATCAAAAATATGCATATCAAAGCTCTTATAATGTACCCATGGAAGACATGATACATCAAATGTATTAGGTGGTATTTCTTTTAAATCAAATTCCCGCAAATCATTATAACGATGTAAATCGTCCAAAAATCTGTTATAAAATATTAGAAAATCAGGATGATATTCTGTAACAATTCTGACAAACCTTTCGTCTTCTTTATAAAAATGAGCATAATATGGAGATACAAAATCCCAAACCCCTACATTTCCATGTTCATCATATCCCATACGAAATTCTTTTCTATTATTGACAGCTGAACTTATTACCCACATCATAGCCGGATAAAATTTATAATTTTTTTGATGAATAACTTCAAGAAAATCAGTTATATCTATATCCACTGTCATACTCATTACGCAGCGCATATCATTAATAAAATGTTGAAAGACTGAACTACGTTCCCATGTTTGAAGATTGATTTTTTCAAATTTCATTGTTTTAGCCTCCTAAAATATTTTTTACTTTAGAAGGCTGTATCAAGTCCACGCTTCATATATATACTCCTTTCTTAATATGGCTATGTTAAAATATTATCATATAATTATATATTGATGCAATATGCAAAAAATGAAAATATAAGTCTTAATATTAAAATGAATTTTTTAAGTTATTATTTAATTTTTATAAAGCAATAATTACAGAATCTCTGGTATTGTTTTACCTTGATTTATAAGAAATTTAATATAAGCGCTTATACGATCCACTGATTTTTCTCTATGATACCGCCGTGTCAATTTATATTCCTTATGTTTAAAGGGCAAAAAATCGTTACCCCGTATAAAATTTTAGCGTACCATATCGTGTTTCTGTTAGGCGAACTAGTTCTAAAATTGTCACGCATACTGATAATAATATAGTTTCCATATTTCGTTGCCTTTACATAAAACACACTCTCCTTCATTAGGTAGCAGCAACTATAATCATGAGAAGCAGTGTTTCAATATAGTCTGTTACTTTTTTAATCATTTCATTTTGTGGATTATTTTTAATTTCTTTAAGCCTGTTTTTTAAATCTTTTTTCTCATATGCAGAAAAATATTTTGAAATATCTCCGCTTTTATTTAATAGTGCGGTTAGAGCAACAATATCTTCTGAGAGTTTCCCATCTTCTAAAATTTCTGCACGGATATTTTGAATGACTGAATCTAATTTATTGGGTTCTGGAATATATGCCGTCTTTCCACCAAACATGCCTCTTTTTTTCTTTTTTACGCATCCTGCGTCAGCTAAAGAATCTCCAATGTTGGTAATAAGTTCATTGATATTTTTATTAGTAAATGTCATCGAATAATGCTCAATAACCTTTTCAAATTTTAATGGTTGTTTTTCTTTTATAAAATTATAAGTTGATTGAAGATAATATTTTTCTTTTGGTATATTAGATTTTATATATAACTTTTTATCATCCAATAGTAAAATATCATCTAACAAAAGTTCTAATAGACCAGCTGCTGCAAGACACATAAATTTTTCTATGCTAAATGACGATATATTTCCTTTGTTTCCTAAAACACAAAGGAAATATTGTTGTGTTAAAGATAAATTATTCATAGTAATTCCTCCGTTAATAATAAGTACTTATTACTTACCATATAGAATATCATATTATTTTTCATTATCAATAACTTTATATTAAAAATACGTATGGTCTTATCAATATAAGCCATACGTATAGTATTTATTTTCTTTTAATCGGTTGCCGGATAACTGTTTTTAAATTTTCCGGTTTACATTTACGTACATCGCTAAGATAAATTTCATGATGGTATCTTATATTAGAAATATCTATTTTATATCCATGTGCATCTGCATAATATTCCATATTTTTTATGGTTTCAGGTTCATCATCATAAGGTCCTATATGCTTACACTGAACACATAAATCTTCTTCATATGATAAAAATTCTACTTTAGAAAAATCAATTCCTTTTTTCTCAGTAGCTTCATGTATGGCCCATGTAAATTCTTCATTTATAACAAATTCCGGCAGACGTATAAGTGATATCCATTTAAAATCTTCTTTTAAGGAATAATCTATATCTATTCTTTCATCTTGCCACCAAAAACCTTCCAAAGGAGGTACTACATAATCAAAATAACCCTTTATTTTATGAGCCCCAAGTTTGCTCATTTTTATGGTATATGCAACTGTATAAAGTAAACCTATAGAAGCTTTATATTCTCCATCTTCTTTGTTGGGATCGCCCTGTCCACGCACTGCGAGAAAATTCATTTTCGGTATTCTAATAATATGTGGCTGTTTAGGAGGTAAATAAAATTCTTTATATTCTTTTTTATAATCAAATGAAGCCATATTATTACTCCTTTAATCCAATATAGATATTTATTTCTGCATGTCCCATATCATCATTTAGATATTCTTCAAAATCGCAGTTAAATGATCTTGGAATATCCATATGCCAAATATTTTTCCAAGCCTCAATAACTGCAGTTTGTACATTACCTTTTACCACAAATTTAGCATATTTACCTGCTGGAATAGTACGTATCATATATTGGATATTCTTAGATTCTTTTTTTACCTCACAGCATACCATTACCGTATAATCATCAGATATACCACCAGCATAATCAGTATAGATTGCCAAAGAGCTTTTATTAGTTTTTTCCGGAATCATTTTATAAATTCCATCTTTATAGAATTTTTCCCAAAGGCCTCCTATTACTTTTTTCATATCAGATGCTTTATTGTTTGTACGCTCTGCAATTCCTGCTACAATCTTTTCACGTAATGTAATAATTTCATAATTCATATCTATATATCCCTTTCAGTTTATTATCATCATTTTATCAGATTGAATATGACGACAGTGTGTCATATATTTGAAAATCCATATTGAATAATTTTATTAATAAAAATAATTTACTGTATTTTAAAAGGGAAAGAAGATAGCACAGAACAAAAAATATGGAAAAAAACTATAGATAATAAAATATGATACAAGAATAGTACCGCCTAAAAGGGGGGCGCCTGCGGAGCGCATCTTATAGATGCGCTAAAAGCAAAATAATTTAGTATTAAAGCAGGTTGAGATGAATATTTAGAAACAGGCAATTTTTTAATGCTCTCAGCATATTTTTTTAAAATTATTTTGCGTAAAGCAGCCATATTTTATATGGCTGCGCGCAGGCGCCCCCTATTGTACGGTAGCACAACCTGAAATATTTATAATAACAAAATATATTTACTTTTTATATTGTTATTGTCTTTTGTGTAATTCAGATTAATGTAGTTTAATTATACTTGGATATATTCTAAAAATATGAATTGGTTATATCTATTTTTTCTGAAGTTTAGCAAAAAATCCTGAAGAAATACATCCTATTACCAATACAATTATCCCTGTAGATATTAATACCCACCATATACTCTGTTGAAAGGTGTCAAACAGCAAACCGTACAGAAACTGTCCTAATGGCTGTACACATAAAGATATAGTCATTACATAAGACATAACTTTACCAATCAGTTTTTGTGGTGTTCTTTCCTGAATAGATGTAAGAGCAAAAATTGAAAACATACTGCATGCTAACTGTCCTATAAAAAACATTATCACTAAAATTATATAAATTGTAAAAGTATTAAATGGCATTATAAAAGCTGCTCCAGCTGGTAATAGACATATTCCTAATATAATCATTAACCAGTATAGTTTCTCAAGCTTTAATTTTTGTGCTAATATGCTTACCAATATACCACCTAAAATTGCAGCAATTCCAATTATACTTTCTGCTGCGCCATAATATTCAGCTGAAAGGCCCAAAATGGTTGTGATAAGAAAGGGAAATCCTACCGCTAACACTCCAATAACAAAGAAACTAACTAATGCCGAAAGCAATAAAAGCTTTAAAACACCTGGCTGTTTTTTAAATAGAAATTGCATGCTTTCATTAAAATCATCTTTGATAATCTGCATAATTGTTTGTTTTTTATCAATTATATAATATTCCAACTGAATAAAACATTCCAAAAAAGCAGTAAGAAAAAAACAGATTATAGTTGCAACTAAAATTGGTTTTATGCCAACAGCTACATAAACAATACTACCGGCAAATGGAGCTATTAATGAAGTAACTGCCTGTATCTGATTTACTACTGCATTACCTTTTAAAAGATTATTGCCGGACAATATTTGAGGAATACAAGCCTGTACTGTTGGTGATTCAAAAGCTCCTAATATTGATAAAACAATCAGCAAAGTACCTATTAGTATTATATCAAATGTATCTCTAAATAAAAGTAATACTATTAATACTGCGATTCCTGATAGTATATCCAATGTTACCATAATATTTCTTTTGTTAAGCCTGTCTGCCAAAATACCGCCAAATGGTGATAATAGAATAGTAGGAATCATAGCTACTGCTAATAGAGTAGCAAAAATTACTGCAGAACCCGTTTGTTCAAGTACATACATCGAAAGGGCGAATTTTAAAGTATAATTGCCAATAAGAGAGCTAACTTGCCCTAAAATTAAAAAAATAAAATTTTTAGTAAAAAGTTTTTGTTTCATCGCTTCCTCCATAAACAACATAATAAAAATTTGCACAAAACTATTGTAATATCAAGGCAAAAAACATACCTGTTCATACCTACTGAATGAATGTTTAATATCAAAATAAAATTGCCTATTGGGCAACTTTATTTTGATATTGACGCTTCTATTTCTCTAAAGTATGATTCTGCCATAGCTAATATTTCATCATTTATGATTGGTAATCCCATTTTTTCCAACATCTCACCAATAAATTGAAATTTATAAAGCATTTCTTTAGCAGTTGCTGGATATATTGTAGGAGCCAACCATAAACTTGTTAGCAATGGGATTAATTCTGCAAGTTCTTTTGCATATTTAGTATGAATGGAACCGTCTTGGTTTCCTTCATCAATCAGTTTGTAAAAATATGGCGTTAATGATTGTCTATTTGATTCAATCATTCCAGCAAGGACCCTTGGGTTTTTTAAAATTGGCATAGACTGGGCATTTATTTCCATACGAGCTTTATCAGATTGATTGAGACGAACCATCTCACGAAGCTTTTGCAGACCGTTTAAATCCTTACGTTTCATTACTGATTCAAATGGATTGTTTTCATTAAACATACGATCTCCGACAGCATCCATAATTTCTTCTTTTGATTTAAAATGATGATAAACAGCTCCTTTGGTTAAACCGCCCAGTTCATTTACAATATCTTGAATTGTTGTATTATCATATCCTTTTTCCAAAAATAAGCGCATTGCTACATCTAGAATCTTTTCTTCTGTTACTTCAGGATATTTATTTCTTGCCATACATTATCCCTCACTTTCATTCATTCGTTTGGTATGTTAAATAATATACCATCCTATATTTTCTTTGTCAATAAATCTAAGAGTTTTTATATAAGTTTTTACTTAGATTATTAAATGTTCCTAATATGTATAATTATATTTTGACATGAAAAAATTTGTTTATTATTTTTTGACTATATACAAATTAATATATAATTTGATATAATATATTATTAATTTACAGATTAATACATATTAATGTTGCGCAAATAATTATTGATAATTATGCATTAATTATATAAATAATATATAAGGGAATAATTAAAATGCAGAAAGATAATAAACAAAAATCTGATACAAATACTTTAACGTCTATATTAATTGCGGCAGGTGCAGTTATATCAATTTTATTGGCAATTACTATAATAGGTTTAGCAAATAAACCGCAGACAATATATGTTGATACACAATATAATACATCAAATTTATCAGAAAACAGTATATCTAGCACATTAACATCAAACGACATAATATCTAGCAGTTCTGAATTATATAGCAGTGATATTATTTCAAGTAATAGTTTAATAAACGATATTAATTCTTATACTCCGGATAAAGCTTCAAATAATCATAATACATATGATGATATCAGATATAAAAGCAGTAAAGTACCAAATATTCCATCTAATAGTATCAGTAGGGTAGAAGAGAACACACAACATAACACACAGAGTAATGTTAATAATGCAAGTACATCGATCGGTCAAATGTCACAAATAAAAAAAATTAATATTAATACGGCTACCGCTAAAGAATTGGAAGATGTATTACCTATAGAATATTTAATGTGTAAAGCTATCGTAGATTATCGCAAAGAAAATGGATTATTCGACAGTATTGAAGATCTGATGGATGTAGATGGTATAGGTGAAAAACTTTTTGCAAAGATTGAACCATATATTACAGTATAAGGTGATAAGATATATCAGGAAATTTGTATAATAATTTGAATAATATCATAATTGACGCTTTAGTATTCATAAAAATTATAATGATTTTGCGATATAAAGTAATAAAAATTAATTTAAAAATGTATTAGTAAAAGCTATCTTATTGTTAATCATGAAATATATAAAAAATAAAAGTAGAAATATGTAATATAATATTAAAGAAAACATTTAAGGTTACGTTACCGTAAAAAGTGGGGCGCCTGCGTGCAACCATATGAAATATGGTTGCCAAATGCAAAATAATTTTCTATATAAATATACTGAGTATTTAAGATAATACTAGTTTTCATTATTAACTCAGCCTGAATACTTAAGAAATTATTTTGCGTAAAGCGCATCAAAGATGCGCTGCGCAGGCGCCCCCATAATCGGTACTTTTACATCATATTTTGATTTTTTATTTTAGTTTATTATTTATTCTTTTGTTTCGAGTGATTTAGATTTTCTTAGAAAATGCAATAGAACAAAGTTTTTCAGAACTTTTTAAAAATATGAGTAAGAAATAAAACATCCGACAAACCCAGCAATATCAAGGGTTTATCGGATATTTTTAGATATGGAGATGAGGGGGATCGAACCCCTTACCTCTTGAATGCCATTGAAGCGCTCTCCCAAGTGAGCTACACCCCCATAGGTGATTATTAAATTTAAACTAATAATCAAGAACGAGGTATAATATATCATATTTTG
The DNA here is from genome assembly GCA_944384895.1 of uncultured Clostridia bacterium. GTDB lineage: Bacteria > Bacillota > Clostridia > Oscillospirales > Acutalibacteraceae > RGIG7067. The sequence continues at coordinate 11,242 of CALWVB010000054.1, forward strand.
TTTAAGATTGCAATACCTGGAAGATAATTTTTAAGACATCAGTGCAATAATATCCTTATAACTTAAAGAAGGCTGCAGTGCAATATTAATCCCTAAAGATAAAATATATGAAGCTTTATCAATTAAAATATCGATTTCTCTAGGTGTGACCATCATAATATTTCCATTTGGCGAAACTTTTTTATTAAGTTCATTTTTGCTATTATTATCAAGATTTAAAAGATCGCCTGCAAGGGTAATACAATCGACTACAGTTGGCACACCTACAGCGATAACAGGTATTCCTAAAGTGTTTTTTGATAATTCTTTACGTAAATTACCTACACCGGAACCGGGGGATATACCCGTATCAGATAATTGAATAGTAGTTCCGAGACGTTCAAGACTTCTTGATGCTAACGCATCAACTGCTATTACTGCGCTAGGTTTAATATTATCAACAATACTTTTAATAATTTCACTGCTTTCAATGCCTGTTTGGCCTAGTACACCAAATGCTACCGCGGCTACAGAACGCAGATTATTAAGATTATTGGTACGGCTGAATTCATCCATTAAATGTCTTGTTGCTAATACTTTATCAATTGTTTTTGGGCCTATAGCATCAGGAGTAACTGAAGGATTTCCTAAACCAACTACTAATATTAATCCATCTTTTGGCAACAAATTTTTTAATTGTTCTGATATAGTAAATATTCTGCCTTCTATATCATCACTTACTTCAGAAAATGATGGTACTTGTATTGTTATATATTGTCCTATAGGTTTACCTACTAATTGGGATCCTTTTTCAGTTTGAATTTTTATTTTATTAATAGAAATACCATTTTTATTTATGGTTTCTGATGTAATACCATTTTCAGGCGATGGTTGTGATGCATCTATACATTCCATAGCTAAATCGCTTCTATATGTCATAAAAATACCTCCTGATTATTTTATTAACATTTGGTATTATTAGTTTTGATAAATATGAATATACATAAAAATATTACAATCATTTCTTTATAAAATATATTGCAACATACGACATATTAAGATAAAATATTTGTAGAAAAACATCATATTTTAATTGACAATATATTATATTATTGATATAATTATATCGATAAATAATTATCGATTGAATTTTTTTGGAGGGGAGGAAGAATGAGTAATACAGAGATTTTATCAGGTATAGTTTCGCAGCCGACATTGCATCGTTTACCGGTATATTTAAATTATCTTAGATTAAAACGTGATCTTGGAGCTGTAAATATATCGTCAACGGCAATAGCTGAAGATTTGCGGCTTAATCCTGTACAGGTTAGAAAAGATTTAGCTCTTGTAAGCAATAGCGGACGGCCTAAAACTGGATTTGATATAAATGATTTGATAGATAATATTGAAACATTTTTAGGATATAAAAATACAAAAGATGTTGTTTTGGTAGGTGCAGGAAAATTAGGAAGAACGCTACTTTCATATAATGGATTTTCTTTGTGTGGGCTTAATATTTTAGCGGCGTTTGATAATGATGAAAATATTATAGGAACCGAAATAAACGGCAAAAAAATATTTCATACAGATAAAATGAAGGATTTAATAAAACGTTTAGGAGTACATATAGGAATAATAACAGTAACTGCTGAAAATGCCCAGATATCATGTGATATGCTAATTGATGCTGGTATATTGGCAATATGGAATTTTGCACCAGTGCATTTATCAGTGCCAGAAAATATAATAGTACAAAATGAAAACTTAGCGGCTTCATTAGCAATTTTATCAAATAAGCTTCAAGCTGAATTAAGCAATAAATAAACATATATAATTTTATCAAAACAAGCTATAGGGAGGATCAATATGAATATTTATGTTTGCGTAGGAAGTTCGTGCCATCTAAGAGGATCATATGATATTATCAATTTAATGAAAGAGTACATTGAAAAGTACAAATTAGATGATAAAGTTACGTTATCAGCAGCATTTTGTCTTGGTAGATGTACAGATGGCGTATCTATTAAAGTTGATGATGAAATAATCAGTGGAGTATCGAAAGATAATTTTTCAGAAATATTTGATAAATATGTTTTAAGTAAACTTCAATAATTAAAAAAATGAAAAAACAACTGTACATATTTATTTAGGCAAGAAAAGGTAAAAACCTTTGAAGGGATGGCAGTGATAGTTATGAATAATTATTTGCAGCTAAAAAAATCAAATTGTAAGAACTGTTATAAATGTATAAGAAATTGTCCGGTAAAATCAATAAAATTTTCTGATGGACAGGCAAATATAGTAAAAGATGAATGTATATTATGCGGTATGTGTTTTATTGTATGCCCTCAGAATGCTAAACAAATACGTAATGATGTAGATCAAGTAAAAGATGCAATTAAATCAGGCCGTAAAGTTTATGCAAGTATTGCTCCGTCGTTTGTTGCTAATTATGATGGAGTTAATATAAAATCAATGGAAAATTTATTAAAAAAATTAGGATTTGAAGCAGCTGAGGAAACAGCTATAGGGGCTACAATAGTAAAAAGAGAATATGAAAATATGGTAAAAGAAAATAAGCAGGATGTTATAATATCATCATGCTGTCATTCGGTAAACACCTTGATACAAAAATATCATCCTGAAGTATTACCATATTTAGCTGATGTTTTATCTCCAATGCAGGCACATTGCAGTAAAATAAAAGCTGAACATCCAGATGCATATACAGTATTTATTGGCCCATGTATTTCAAAAAAAGAAGAAGCTGATCAATATCCTGGAATCGTTGATTGTGCACTGACATTTGAAGAATTATCAAATTGGATTGATAATGAAAATTTATCGTTTGAAACAACACAAGAAGATATTATAAAAGGCAGAGCGAGATTATTCCCTACAACAGGAGGAATAATCCGTTCAATGTTCTGTGACGACAGCGATTATGATTATGTAGCAATAGACGGAGTGGAAAATTGTATCCGTGCAATAGAAGATATAGCGCAAGGTAAAATGAATCATTGTTTTGTAGAGATGTCGTCATGTGTTGGAAGCTGTGTAGGCGGACCTGCAATGGATAGGGAACACCGTACACCGGTTAAAGATTTTATATCTGTAAACCGTTATTCAGGCAACAAAGATTTTGATATACCTAAATACAGCCATAATGATTTACAAAAGGATATTTCATTTACAGGAATACATAGGCAAATGCCTGGAAGTAATGCGATAAAAGAAATATTAATTAAAATGGGTAAATCATCGCCTGAACAGGAACTTAACTGTGGTAGCTGCGGATATAATACCTGCCGTGAAAAAGCAATTGCTGTTTATCAGGGTAAAGCTGATCTTACTATGTGTCTTCCATTCCTAAAAGAAAAAGCTGAATCTTTTTCAGATACTATTATTAATAATACGCCAAATGGTATTATTGTACTTAATGAAGAATTGGAAGTACAACAAGTTAATGATGCGGCATGCAAGATTATGAATATAAAAAACAGCAGGGATATATTAGGTTGTCCAGTAGTCAGAGTTCTTAATCCGACCGATTATATTACTGCATTGACTACTAAAAGCGATATACATGATAAACAGACATATTTGCCGGAATACAATAAATATGTTGAAGAAACTATTATATATGATGAAAATTATCACATTATAATGGGAATTATGCGTGATATAACTAAAGAAGAAACTGTCAGAGAAAAGAAAGAGGCATTAAGCCGTCAGACTATTGAAATTACTGATAAAGTTATAGATAAACAAATGAGAGTCGTACAGGAAATAGCGTCATTATTAGGCGAAACTACAGCAGAAACAAAAATAGCTCTTACAAAACTTAAGGAGACGTTGAACAATGAATAATTTGTGTACTGACGTCGGATATATCAGTGTTAATAAATATGGCGAACAGCTTTGTGGTGACCATGTTGAGACTATAGAACAAGATGATAACGCTCTTGTTATGGTTTTAGCCGATGGTCTTGGAAGCGGTGTAAAAGCCAGCATTCTATCAACATTAACGTCTAAAATTTTATCTACCATGATGGCAAATTCTATGAGTATAGAAGATTGTGTTTCAACAGTAGCGGCTACATTGCCGGTTTGTGAAAAAAGAAAGGTAGCTTATTCAACGTTTACTGTAATAAGAGTATCTGATAGTTCACAGGCTGAAATTATACAATATGATAATCCGCATGTAATATTGCTTCGAAATGGTAAAAATTATGATTATGATAAAACAATAATGGAAATAGGAGGAAAGACATTATATAAATCATTGATTGATTTACAGCTTAACGATGTTCTTATTTCCATGAGTGATGGAGCAATATATGCAGGAGTAGGTAAAAAATTAAATTTTGGCTGGCAAAGAGACAATATAATAAAATATATCGAACAGCTTTATGAAGATACATTATCGGCAAAAAATATTTCGACTATATTATTAGATGAATGTAATAGGCTATATGGTGGAGAACCAGGTGATGATACGACATTTTCAACAATAAAAATACGTCAACGCCAGCCTATGAATCTTATGATAGGGCCTCCATCCGATCCTAAAGATCTAAATAAAATGTTAGCGCTTTTCTTTTCAAAAGAAGGAAAGCATATTGTATGCGGAGGTACGACATCAACACTTGCAGCGAAATATTTAGGCAAAGAAGTAAAATCAGTTTTAGATTATATTGATCCAGAAATACCGCCTATTGCAAAGGTTGATGGTATTGATCTAGTTACTGAAGGTGTTATTACAATAAACCGTGTCCTTACATATGCTCAAAGCTATCTTAAGGATAATGAATATTATTGTGAATGGAGCTTTAAACAGGATGGCGCGTCACAAATAGCTCGTATGTTATTTGAAGGCGCTACTGATATTAATTTTTATGTTGGAAAAGCAATTAATCCAGCGCATCAAAATCCAAATCTTCCGATAAACTTCAGTATAAAAATGAGGCTTGTAGATGAACTTGCCCAATGTCTTAAAGATATGGGTAAAAGAGTAAATTTAAGTTATTTTTAATGAGGTTAATAATTATGAGAAAATTTGATACAAAAGTACAGCTTTTAAAATATAAAGTATTAAGAGAAGTAGCAAGATGCGCTTTTGAAGACAGGCTTGATGAAGCGTCATATACTATACCTAAAATAATAGTAACTGGTCCGCAAGCTACTATGCGCTGCTGTATTTATAAAGAGCGTGCGATAGTTGGGGAACGAATACATCTTGCAATGGGCGGAGATAAAAATAATCCAAATGTAATTGAAGTACTTAGTATAGCATGCGATGAATGTCCAGTTGGCGGATATGAAGTTACTGATGCATGCCGCGGTTGTATTGCCCATAGATGCGAAGATGTATGCAAAAGAGGAGCTATTACATTTGATAATAACCAGAAAGCGCATATAGATAAAGAAAAATGCGTAGAATGCGGCAAATGTGCAAGCGTATGCCCATACAGCGCTATAGCTAATTATAAACGTCCATGTGAAAAGGCATGTAAAGTAAAAGCTATCAGTATGAGCCCTACAAAAGCGGCAAGTATTAACAATGATAAATGTATAGCTTGCGGAGCATGCGTATACCAGTGCCCATTTGGCGCTATTATGGATAAATCATTTATAGTAGATGTTGTAAATCTCATAAAAAACAGTGAAAATAATACTAAATATAAATTATATGCTGTTGTTGCGCCATCTATATCCAGCCAGTTTAGTTATGCTAAATTAGGCCAGGTAATAAGCGGTATAAAACAATTAGGATTTCATAATGTAGTAGAAGCTGCTTTGGGCGCTGATATGGTAGCATATGCAGAAGCAAAAGAATTAACAGAAAAAGGTTTTCTTACAAGTTCATGTTGTCCTGCATTTGTTACTATATTCATAAACAGTTCCCTCAGTTAAAGGATAAAGTATCTCATAACTTATCGCCTATGGCTACAATAGCAAAATATATAAAACAGACCGATCCGGATGCTAAAATTGTATTTATAGGACCGTGTACTGCTAAAAAAATGGAATTTCAAAAGGAAAGCGTACGTCCATATATAGACTGCGTATTAACATTTGAAGAATTGCAGGCATTATTTGACAGCAGGGATATTGATATATCAACATTGCCGTTGGATGTACTTGACAACGCTTCATATTATGGCAGAATCTTTGCAAGAAGCGGTGGTTTGACTGATGCTGTAAAACAGGCTTTAAAAGAACAGAATCTTGAAGATTTTGAATTAAAACCAGTATCGTGTGATGGTATAGAAGCTTGTAGAATGGCATTATTAAAAGCATCTAAAAATGTCTTACCGGGTAATTTTATAGAAGGTATGGCATGTAACGGCGGATGTATAGGCGGCGCTGGATGTCTTACACATGAAGAAAAAGATAAAAAAGAAGTAGATAAATATGGTATGGAAGCTTATGAAAAGACTATATCTGATGCAATAGGAGTATTACACCATCAGAAAAGAGATGATTTATAAGCTATGCCATATGATACCATAATATTTGACCTGGATGGTACATTACTTAATACATTGGATGATTTAGCAGACAGTACAAATTATGCGTTATCTCAAATGGGTTTTCCATGCCGTACAATTGATGAAGTAAGACGGTTTGTAGGAAATGGAGTAAAACTGCTCATAGACAGAGCGGTTCCAACAGGTACATCTGAGGATAAAAAAGAAAAATGCTTATCCATTTTCAAAGAGTATTATTCTAAGAATATGGAAAATAAAACTAGACCATATGATGGAATAATTGAAATGCTGTCAAATTTAAAAAAGCTTAATATAAATATTGCAGTTGTATCTAATAAATTTGATAGAGCAGTAAAAGGCTTATGCGAAAAATATTTTAGCGGTTATGTAAATATAGCTGTAGGAGAATCGGAAAAAATAAGGAAAAAACCTGCTCCGGACAGTGTTCTGGAAGTTATAAAAATATTAGGCTCATCAAAAGAAAGTACATTATATGTAGGGGATTCCGATGTGGATGTTATAACGGCGCATAATGCTAAGATAAAATGTATTGGTGTAACATGGGGCTTTAGAGATAAAGATTTATTGCAATCATGCGGCGCTGATTATATTATTGATAAGCCTTGTCAAATTAATGATATTTTAAAATAATAAAGCATGGTGTGTATAATTTTAATACGCACCATGCTTTTAAAATTTATAATTTATTTTATTCATCTATTTTTCTGGCGATAATAGCTAATCTGCCTTCTTCATTAGAATATTCACAAGTAGATAAAGTGATTAACTGGTCGCCATATTCTGCAGTAACACCGGTATCATATTCTGAAAGCCTTTTTACCTCAGAAATAAATTCATCAAACTCATCTTTTGTATCAGCATTTATAAATTCATAATATTTAAATGCATCTTCATCTTCTTTATATATTCTAGTTACTAAAACTGATACTATTTCATAACGTCCCTGTTCATAAAGAGTATCAAATAATATAATAGGATGTTCTTTATAATAGCTTTCATTTTTATATTTTAATAAACTGCCGAACATAGTGCCATTTTTCATACTATGACCATATATAATAAAATTTGTACTCGGTAAATTTATATCGCATCTTTCATCAAGAAAAGGTAAACCGCTTTTTTCATCTTCTTTTTCAAAATTACGATATAAATAATATTCTGGATCCTCTGAATTATACATTACAGGATAATTTAATATTGTATTTGGAATAGATATCCACCCTATAAGATCAGGATTCATTGCATGCAGCCTATTATATTTTGTAAGCGTGCCGTCTGGTTCTGTCTGAGGTTGAGTTTGAGAGCCGTTATTATCCTGTGAAGGAGTATCTTCTGTTACCATATCAATTAATTTTTCAATATCATTTTGCGCGTTTATTCCAGATATAAAATAATAAGCAAGATAACTGGCGCTGGAAACAAAACATATAATTGCTATAATAAGAATAATTCTTCTAAGTATCTTCATATGTATCTCCAATATTTTTAAAAATTACATTGTATAAATTAAATATAATTATACCATGACAATAGTATAACTTTCAATCAAATATTTTAATTGTATCATATAACAAAATATGATATAATCTGTAAATGCAATTAAAAAATTTGTTTTTATCGGAGGAAATATATAATTATGAATCCAATGAATAACAATTTTAATAATAACAGTTATAATATTTATTATGATCCACAGAAAGCTATAAGAAAATGGATGTTTATACATGGAAGCGGCGCTGGTTTAGCTGTATTAGGTTTTTTATTTATTCAATTTCTTGCTAGCTTTGTTATTGGTTTCTTAGCTGTGTTTATGTCAAATAATGCGCCTGAATATATACAGAGCATTCTTAATAATTACCTTATTACCGGGATTATTTCTATTTTATCATGCATTTTGCCTTTTTCTGTATATGCTCTTATAGCTAAGGTTGATATAAAATCAAGTTATAAGAAATCTAATTTAAGCGCAGGTTTTAAAGTATCGCTTTATTTTATAGCAATAGGCGTCTGTATGGCAGCAAATTATGTATCTGATATAGTGCAAAGAATATTTTCTATATTTGGTTTGCAGCCTGTTATGCCAGACATATATGTACCTAAGGATCCTGCTAATATAATTTTATTTTTTATAGCTATAGCTGTTATACCGGCTATTGTAGAAGAATTTGCAACAAGGGTAGTACTTCTCAATTCATTAAAAAAATGGGGAGAAAAATTTGCTATAATAATATCAGCAACAGTTTTTGGACTTATGCACGGTAATTTTGTACAAATACCATTTGCATTTGTCGTAGGTCTTATGTTAGGATATTTAGCTGTAAAAACTGGAACTATATGGCTGTCTATGTTAGTACATTTTTCTAATAATTTTATCTCAGCACTTTTAAGTGTACTAGGTAATTATCTTAATTCCTATGTTATAGTAATATTAAATATTGTAACAATGATTGCACCTATTTTAATTGGTATAATTGTATTTTTAATAGTAACGTTAAGACAAAAATATTCATTAGCATTAACACCACAACAGCCGCTTGCTATAAAGCGTTCTGAAGCTGCATTTTATTATTTTATTTCTCCAGCTATGTTAATAGCAATAGGAGTATTAATGTGGATGGCTACAACCATGATACAAACAATATGATTAATAATGATATAATTTATATGAAAAAAGCTTTACAATTAGCTAAAGAGGCACGAGATAACGGAGAAGTTCCTGTAGGAGCAGTAATTGTAAAGGATGATAAAATTATAGGTATTGGAAAAAACAGTAGAGAAACAGATAAAAACGCATTAGCACATGCTGAAATAATAGCTATAGAAAAAGCATGTGAAAATATTGGCTCATGGCGCCTGGATGGTTGTACGCTTTATGTTACGCTTGAACCATGTCCTATGTGTGCAGGAGCTATTATTAATTCACGTATAACCCGCTTAGTATTCGGCTCATTTGATGAAAAAGCTGGATCCTGCGGTTCAGTTATAAATTTACTTGATTGTCCTTTTAACCATAGGCCTGTGGTTACTTATGGAGTATTAAAAGAAGAATGTTCAGAAATATTGAGTTCTTTTTTTAATAATTTACGTATTAAGGACAAAAATAGGGGAGGAGATGATTTTTTAAATATAGGCCGTTAAAATCTGAGGATATATTCCATAGTCAGTCGCGACATCCTGACTAAAATTAAAATAAGGAGAAATTGAATATGAAAACAAAAAGAACTTTTGCATTTATGACTCAGGCAGCTATTATAGCTGCACTTTATGCAGCTCTTACACTTGTATTAGCGCCAATTGGTTTTGGCCCGTTTCAATGCCGTGTATCCGAAGCATTAACTATATTAGCAGCATTTACTCCAGCAGCTATCCCGGGATTATCATTAGGATGTCTTATTTCTAATGCAATAGGTCTTGTTATGGGACTTAATCCAACAGGTGCAATTGATATGATATTTGGTACAGCTGCAACTTTATTAGCAGCTATATGTTCATATTTGCTGCGTAATATTAGATGGTTTAGCGTACCTGTTTTATCTACATTGCCTCCTGTTATATTTAATATACTTATAATAGGCGCCGAATTATCTTATGTATTACATATACCATATTGGCTTGCTGCCTTTGTTGAGGTCGGAATAGGGGAATTTATAGCTTGTTGTGTTATAGGCATACCGTTGTCATTTGCTATTGTAAAATTTGGCCTTGAGAAATTTTTGCAAAAGCTTTTATCATAGAAAAGATTATATTAGAAATCAACACAACTAATAAATTATTGGTATATTCAGATTCCATAAAAGCCAGTACTTTATAACCCATGGAACGGTAGTTAATGTTTATTATCATATCATCATTGCATGCAGCCACTTCTAGCAGCTGTTTTACTTATACAAAAATACCGCTTTGGTTATTTTACCAAAGCGGTTATTTTAATTGAACAAAATTCAATATTAATAACATAACATACCCCATCTTGCCGTAATGCAACTTGTATTAACCTGCCTACGAAAAGACAGGTGGGTACTTGCCTTCCGGTTTCACGCTCCCTTCTTCTCAAAAAGAGGAGGTCTGCAATCCACCGGCAGAACTAAGTTCCCTTTAATAATGTTGTAGGGTTAAAAAAGCTGCGGTCCGCGCGCAAGACAGGGATTAAAATTATATTTTATTATTTTAATAAAATAAATTAATTATTCATTATTATCAATGGTATCTTCAAACAAATCGTTTAAACGTTCTTCAAAGATAGCAGCGACACTATCAAAAACATCATCGCTTTCGATTGTTACTAAAGTTTCTTCGCCATTTTCTTCATCAACCTGAAATATGACAATTTCACCATCTTCTTCATCGACTATATCCTGTGATTCATCAAAAACAGGTAGAAGGGCAACATAACGGCCATCATCTGTTTCAATAGAATCAATTAATTCAAATTGATGCTCTACGCCTTCTTCATCTATGACCGCAATAATATCTGCGCCAAAATCTTCTGCCATAAAAACAACTCCTTAAAGTTATTATATATCTTGATCCCGTATAACATTTTATATTACAATCGCCAACAAGTCAATAGCAATTTGATATATGTTATAATATAATATATTATTAATTTAATATTTAAAATTTATATATAATTTTACGAAAAAAGGTATTGACAAATATTAGATAACATGCTATTATATAGATGAAATCAGAAAGGTGATTTCAATAAAAGGAAACATGAAGAACTTAATAGTTCAAAAGGTAAGTTTCCTGTATGAAGAAACCAAATAGCTAAATAAAATTTAGACATATGGTTTCTAAAAAAATATTGCAGAGAAAGAGGTGGGTCCAATGGTTTCAGAAGATAAATGTTTTTCAGTGGCCGTTGAGGCCAGACTTTGCAACCAAATCTTATAAAACAAGATAAATTGTTATCAGGATAAGCGAAGACACATTTGCAAATATTAAATTTAAATAAAGAATAAAACGTGTTGGTTTTATTTTAATATATACTATTTAATGCAAATAACGATTTTCAAACACCTGTATATTATTAAATATAATGTCCTAATCTTGTTTTATAATAGTTAGTTAGGCTGAAACGTAATACAAGGTTGCAGATGTTATAGTTTATATAAGTAATAATAAAAATATAGAAATTATTTTGTTATTACTATAAACCGATCAAATAGAAATGTTATATTTTATCGGTATGTGTTTAGGTTATGGATTGAATTTGTCAGCCGTACAATTGAATATTATTTTAAACTTAAAATTTTTAATTTTAGATTGATATTAATTACGGATAAGTTCAATGTGGGATAATTCCCTTAAATATTAAATTGGAAAATAGCATTAGAACAGTATGACTTGTAATTTAGTAATTATATCCGTTTCCGTAATATCATGTTGTTTTTCTTCAGACTTTTAATATAGATATTATAATCCTGAAAGGATTGGGTCCGATGAAATAGCATCAATGCTGTATCCGGTAAATATAACAAAGAAATAGTTTGGTCTCAGCGGTATACTGTAGTCAGAACTATAAGTTGAATTGTTAATATGTAATTTAATATATATTACAAATATAAATTATCGGTTAGCAGAAATAATCAATCAAATTTAAGGCCTGTATAAAGTACTTTATACAGGCCTTTTTTGTTATATAAAAGTTATATTAAATAAATAAAAACCAGCTATATCTATTAAGTTATAGCTGGTTTTTATTATCTGTCATTAATTAATTCATCAAGACAATTTTTACAGATTGTTTTGCCTTTAAACTCTGTAACCATTTCTTCACTACCACAAAAAATACAAAAAGGAACATATTTACGTAAAATAATGGCATCTCCATCTCTGGAGATATCAAGAGCATCTTTTTCATTAATATTAAGAACTCTACGCATTTCAATCGGTAGAACTATTCTTCCAAGTTCATCGACTTTTCTTATCATTCCAGTATCTTTCATGATGCTAACCCCCATTTCCGCTGAAACTATCAGCAAACAATATTAAAACTATCATAAATATAAGATAATTACTATCGTTTATTTTTATATATTACACAATATTATGTTAACATCTAAATGGATAAAAATCGTATAAATACGGCTTTTAATATGATAATAAAGAGTTATATAATTGTCAATAAATAGTGATAGAAAACCATTGCGGATATATACCATTTCACTATAACTTGGATACAAATAATTAATATTATTAATACGTTACCAATATCACTAAATTGAATAAAGCATATAAAAGAAACATAAATATATACAAGCAAAATAAGGCAGGTGTATGATAAATGATGAATTACATATGGTCAGGGATATTTGCTGTATCAATTTTATTTGGAATATTAAATGGAAGAATGACTGAGGTTGCAAATGCTTTATTACAAGGAGGTAATGAAGCTATACAGTTAGTATTATCTTTATTAGGGGCAATGTGTCTATGGAATGGCTTAATGAAGATAGCTGAACAATCCGGGTTAACAGATTTACTAGCTAAAATTATGAGGCCAGTTATAGATTTAATCATGCCAGGGTTAAAACGAAATGGTGCGGCAATAAAGGCAGTTTGTATGAATGTTACTGCTAATTTACTTGGATTAGGTAATGCTGCAACACCATTAGGATTAACTGCGATGAAAGAATTACAAATAGAAGAAAATACAGGAAAGACAGCAAGTAATAATATGGTAACATTTGTTGTATTAAATACAGCATCAATACAATTAATACCGACAACAGCAGGAATGTTACGGGCAAAGCATGGTTCATTACATCCGATGGATATACTTCCGGCTGTTTGGTTAGCTTCTATTATAGCATTAATTGTAGGATTAGCTGTGTCAAAATTTGTCGGAAATCGTAAGAAATATACGTAATTAGTATTAAAATTATACGCAAATCGTAATAAATAGGCGGAAAATGTTGTAATTAGATTATATAAAGAAAATATTAGGTGATAATTATAAAATATTAAAATCAGATTAATAATGAGGTGTATTGTGAGTAATATTGGCGATTATATTATGCCGATAATGGCATTAATAATAATTATATTTGGATTATGCAAAAAAGTATCAGTATTTGATGTATTTTCACTTGGAGCAAAAGATGGACTTACAACTACTTTTAGAATTATACCCGCATTAGTAGGATTAATGGTATCGGTATCAATGTTAAAGGCATCTGGAGCGCTTGATATTATTACATATACATTATCTCCAATAGCCAAAGTATTAGGTTTACCATCTGAAGTGCTTCCTTTAGCTTTATTAAGGCCTGTATCAGGAAGTGGATCACTTGCATTGATTGAAAATATTTTATCAGAATATGGTCCTGACAGTTTTATTGGACGTGTTGCATCTGTAATACAAGGTTCAACTGAAACGACATTTTATTGTGTTGCAGTATATTTTGGTTCTGTTGGAATAAAAGATACACGCCATACAATACCATCAGCATTAGCTTCAGATTTTGTTGGAATAATAGCAAGCGCTATAGCTGTAAGATTATTTTTTGATATTTTATAAAGAATACAGTAATATTAAAAATTATAGTTGAATATTTTGTATCTTCTATGTAAACTAAGATTAATGATTTTTTCAAAATTTTCAAAAAGGTAAAGATGTTTATGTATATATTTATCACTAATATAGATATATGTCCATATAATGATAATTTACTTAAAAATATGTTGACATTAGAAAAATATCAACAAGTTAAAAAAAATAAACAATCAGCCTGCGGATATATGTTAGTTTCATATGCTTTGCAAATTAAATATGGATATAATAATTATAAAATTAAACAAAATAAAAATGGCAAACCTTATATTGACGGGTTCAATAATATTTTTATTAGTATATCTCATTCAAATAAATATGCAGTTGTTGCTTTAGATAATAAACCTTGCGCTATAGATATTGAAAAGTTACATATAGTAAACGATAGGGTTATAAAACGAGTATTATCCTCAAAAGAATATGATTGGTTATATAATTATAATGAGAAGGAAAAAATATATGATAATTTTATAAAACTGTGGACAATGAAAGAATCTTTTATTAAGATTAATGGAGATAGTATTTTTAGTGGATTAAATAATATATCTTTAATAAATAATAATAGAATAATTGAGGAATATATGGGAAAACAATTCAAGATATATACTATTGATGATTATATTATAACATCTTATGGAATTAATAAACAAAAGGATCAGTTTATATTTTATCCTGAAGGATGGAGCAAAAATATTAATAAAATGTGAATAGTTTTAATTAATAACTATGATATCTTGACAAATAATAGAAAAAAGTGGTAAAGTCTATAGGTTAATATGTCTTATTTATATAGAATATATTTTAAATAGAGTGAAGATAAGGAAGTATTTTCAAATAAAATGAAAGAGTGCTTTATATGAGGATATTATTACTTGCCTCAGATACAAAGTATGCTTTAAATTTCCGTGGCGATTTGTTAAGACAAATGGTCGATTTAGGACATGAAGTTTATGCTGTTGTATTAGATAGGGTATATGAAAAACAATTTAATAATATTGGGGTAAAGCTTATAGATATATCGTTTAAAAGGACAAATATAAATCCTTTTAGTGATATTGCTATCATAAAAAAATATATTAATATATTTAAACAATATAAACCAGACCTCATATATGCATTTACTGCTAAACCAG
>CALWVB010000055.1 GCA_944384895.1 uncultured Clostridia bacterium
CCAGAAATAGGAATAGAATTAGAAAAAGAAACATATTACCAAAATGAAATATTCACAGTAAAAGCAACATATCCAGAAGAATATACAGATATTGGCTTTACAAATGAATATGGTTCATCTATAGGTACATCCCTTATTGATGCTGTTGACAATGGCAATGGTACTTATACCTGGACTATAGCATTAGCTATTGGCACTAAAGGCGACAGAACTATCAATGTTATGAATGGTTCTGAAAAGATAGGCGAATTTAATGTTACTATCTTAGGCGGTGATAAACCTCAATATCCGGATGAATCCGCTAATATTGTAAGTGTAAAATCTGCAAAAGTTGCCTGGGCTAACGATAGTTTTAATGTAAAAGTTGTTACACGCAGAGGCGCTTCCGATGTTAAATTATTCAATGAATTTGGCAATGAATTTGGTAAGACATTAGTTTCCAAAGAAATCGTTGGCAATACTATTGAATGGGAATTCTCTATGAATATTGGTTCTAAAGGCCTTAGAACTATTACTGTTAAATCTATTGATGCTGTAGGCAATATTAATGATTCTGAATCATTTACTATGGCTATTGTTTAACTAAGATACGTTGTACCCTCCTTAGATAAACATATGCCGGCAAAAATTGCCGGCATATGTTGTAATAATTTAAATATGAGAAAGAAGGTAAATTATGAGAAAATTAAAAAGCAAATTAAAAATATTAATTACATTATGTTTAGTAATATTAATGATTCCTTTCCAATCATTATTTACTCTTGCAGAAAATCCTATAGTACAAACCATTTATACAGCTGATCCAGCTCCTATGGTAGATGGAGATACACTTTATGTTTATACATCACATGATGAAGATGGATCAACATATTTTACAATGGATGATCTTATGTGCTATTCTACAACAGATATGGTTAACTGGACAGATCACGGCGCTGTTATGACATCCGCTGATTTTTCATGGGCTAAAGAAAATACTCTTTGGGCTTCTCAGGTTATTAAAAGAAACGGCAAATATTATGCATATGTTCCAATTGAACGTTCTTCTGGCCAAGGTCCTGCAATTGGTGTAGCTGTATCTGACAGTCCTACAGGTCCATTTAAAGATCCTCTCGGAAAACCTTTAGCAACTGCCGGAACATGGGCTGGCGATATTGATCCTACTGTATTTATTGATGATGACGGCCAAGCCTATTTATATTGGGGAAATCCTAATATTTATTATGTTAAACTTAATGAAGACATGATATCCTATTCTGGTGAAATTCAAAGGGTACCAATGACAGTTGAAAGTTTTGGTGAACGAAGCAATGATGACAGACCGACTTCATATGAAGAAGGTCCTTGGCTCTATAAACGTAATGATTTATATTATTTAATTTTTGCCGGCGGACCAATATCTGAACATCTTGCTTATTCAACAAGCGATAGTCCTACAGGACCTTGGACATACCGTGGAGTTATTATGCCGACACAAGGCAGCAGCTTTACAAATCATCCAGCTGTAGTTGATTATAAAGGTAAAACCTATTTATTCTATCATAACGGCGCTTTACCAGGCGGCCATGGATATGCCCGTTCTGTTTGTATTGAAGAATTTGAATTTAATGCCGACGGTACTATTCCAGTAATGAATATGACAGAAGAAGGCGCATCTGCTATTGCAAATCTTAATCCTTATGTAAGAAATGAAGCCGAAACTATTAACTGGGAATCTGGTATTGAAACTGAAAAATGCAGCCAAGGTGGAGTAAACGTTTATGATATTCATAATAATGATTACATAAAAGTAAAAAATGTTGACTTTGGTACAGATGGAGCTAGCGCATTTACTGCAAGCGTATCATGCGAAGCTATACGAAATATAGCAGAAGTTGGCGGCAATATTGAATTACGTCTTGACAGTGTAGATGGTAAATTAATAGGCACATTACCAGTATCATATACAGGTGCAGATGACAGCTGGAAAGAAATCACAACAGAAATTAACGGCGCTGATGGTGTTCATGATCTGTATTTTGTATTTAAAGGTACTCTTGACCGTGAATTATTTAAATTTGATTACTGGAAATTTACTCAAAAAAGTGAACCTCGTGAATTAGTTGCTTTAAATGCAACAACAGATTATTATAAAATTGATACTTCTGAAGATTTTAATACTGCTAATTTAAGTGTTAAAGCAATCTATTCCGATGGTACAATTGAAGATATTACTAATGATGCTGAAATAGTACCTAATAAAGACGGTATTATAAGCGTTGAAAACGGTGTTATAACTGGTATAGGTTATGGAGATATCACTGTAACTGTAAATTATGGCGGCAAATCATGTAATTTTGATATGATTATAGCTGATTTAAGCGCTGAAATGAGCGTAAAGAGCATAACATTAGATAATGATACTTTATCTTTGATATGCGGAAATACAGCTAAAATTAACGTTTCAGCAGAATTTTATGACGGATATGTTACTGATGTAACAAGTTTAGCAACCTATGAAAGCTCTGATCCTACTATTGCTTCTGTAGCAAATGGAGAAGTTACAGGCTTATTACCAGGTAATGTTGATATAACAATAAGTTATGCAGGATTAATGGGTCAAGCAGCTACAGCTACATTAAAAGTTGATGTATCCTATGTTAATGCATATCAACGTATCGAAGCAGAAACCTGGAGTGAAAAAAATGGTGACCTTCGTAATGAGCCTTGCGGCGATGTAGACGGTGATATGAATGTTGGTTATATTGAAACTGGTTATTGGATTTCTTATAACAGTATTGATTTTGGTGATTTAGGCGCAGCTTCCTTTGATGCAAGAACAGCTGCGCAATACGGCGGTGGTGTTATCAGTTTAAGGCTTGATAGTCCAGAAGGTCAGGAAATAGGTAAAATGGATATTATAAGTACTGGTGATTGGCAGAAATATCATACCCAATCTATTGATATAACTGCTGATGTAACAGGCGTTCATGACCTTTACTTTGTATTTACTGGTAACTTAAATATTAACTGGTGGAAATTTAATGAAAAAGAAAAACCACCTATTCCAGAAATAGGAATAGAATTAGAAAAAGAAACATATTACCAAAATGAAATATTCACAGTAAAAGCAACATATCCAGAAGAATATACAGATATTGGCTTTACAAATGAATATGGTTCATCTATAGGTA
>CALWVB010000056.1 GCA_944384895.1 uncultured Clostridia bacterium
TACTGTAACTGTTGCAACTACATCATATCTGTCGCCATTGATTGTTGGAACATAACCTTTTACTCTAAGAACGTCGCCTACTGTTGTGAAAGATTCTGCTGTTGTTGGTGGATTTTCTGTGTATTCATCAGAACCTTCTGCTGTTTCATAGCCATACCAGTTTACACGAACGTCTGGGCCTTCTGCTGCTTCGCCCATACCATCAATGTAGTTGCCTGGAATATAGTATGGAAGTTCTGGCAGGTATCCCTGCTGAGTTGTCCATTCTATATCATCTACTCCAACAAGTTTTAATGCACTGCTCTGACGTGGTACTGTTACAATGTATGTATTAACAGTTTTTGCATCACCTTTAACTACTGTAGCTGTTAATGTTACTGTTGCAATAGTATATTCATAATCAGAAGTTGGACGGGTAACTGTACCGTCGACAGCAATGTATTCAGGCTGGCTGGATTCCCATGTAATAGTTGTTACGCCTGTTTCACCAACTGTTGGCAAATCAAGATCTGTTGTACGATTAATAAGATCGCCGAGATCAATAGCTGCTGCGTCTGCATCACAGAGATCCTGATCTGGTTCCCATTTGAGAACTTTGTAATCAAATACTTTTGTATCTGTTGCAATGTCTTCATCATTTGTACCATAAGTGATTGTAGCTGTTAATTGTCCAACAGCATCTTCTGTATCAGAAAGTGGACGATTAACTGTACCATCGTTGGAGATTGCTTCGTTAGAAGATTCCCAAGAAATTTGTGCGCCATAGATGCCTTCTGTTGGAAGATCGATGTCGTCTGTTACAGCTGAAAGATCGCCAAGATCGAGATCAGCTTTTACCTGAGCAACTACTTCTGCAGGTGTTGGCATTTTTGGAACTGTTACAACGAATTCTTTAGAAAGTGTGATATCATCCATTGTAGCTGTAGCTGTAAGAGTTACAGTTGTAATATCATCTTCACTTCTATATGCTGGCCGTGTTAATACACCTGTCTCAGCATTGATGACATCATTATTAGAAGATGTCCAAGAAATTGTTGGGCCAAGTGGAGATACTGTTGGTAATGTTAAATTATCAACACGATTTTCGAGATCACCGAGATTGATAGCTGAAAGAGCATTCTTAACAATAGCGTCTTCTGTAAGAGCTTCATTCATGATTTCTGTAACGCCTGCTGCATCTTTTGCTACGTCATAAAGACGGAAGTCAAACATTTTAGCATTAATCATGGAATCATTGTCGATTGCACGGCCGATATAATAGATATTATTTTCAGGATTTTCTGTATCTATTACATCGAGGAAGCTATTAGCACATTCTGTTTGTGCGATTTGCTCACCATTTAAGAAATAGGTAAGAGTATCGTTCTGAGAATCGAGAGATAATGCAACGTGGAACCATCCTCTGCCGGACCATGGTGCATTATAGTCAGGAGCTTGTACATAAGTTGTTTTTCTGTCGACAGTTATACCGCCGGATACGCCCCAAGCATTACTATATTGATAGTTTGGGTTGAACCAGAAATGGTTGCTAGAATCTGTACCTAAGTCAAGGATTTTGATGTTTTGCCATGATGGGATATTTACCCATGCAGCAAATGTGAGGTTTTCGGTTACGTTAACACCTGTTGCGAGTGCTTCGCGAGGAATCTGTAAGTAACCTGTTCCGCCAAGATCAAGAACTTGGCCGAATTGTGAATCGTTGACGAATTTTACATCGCCTATTGCTGTTGCATCAAGTTTATCTCTTTGGGTGTCATGAAGATCACCGCCAAAAAGATAACGCACTCTCAATGAAGTATCTTCGCCAATGTCAGGACCTTCAGCCGATGCGACTGTTGGGATGACAGCGACAGAAAGAACCATCAAAAGAGCAAGTGCCAATGATAATAGTTTTTTCAATGCCTTTTTCCTCCTAAATATTATAATTATTATAATAAATTGTATCTAATATATAAAATATATTAATAGATACAACTATTACCATATTAATATTAACAAAATAATAAAAATAATTAAATTTAATCACTTACATAAATTTAATTAAATTATATAATATTTATGGACATAAATTCAATATTTTTTTAATAAAGAATAAAAAAAATTACAATTTACGGTAAATTTTCAATCATTTTTTTGCATTTTAATATAATTTTACTTTTATTATATAAAATATTATAGTTATATGTATTAAAAACATATTTATTTTTTTGAAAATTTGTGAATACTATGCACATTATAAATGAATTGTAAGTATTAATATGTTGAAATTTTTAAATAAATATAAAAAAATAACTGTTATAGAATAATGCATCTATATTGTCAACCATAAAAATATTTTAAGTTGACGACTGCGTATAAGATATGTTATCATGAGTCGTACTAGAATAAAATACCATAAAAATAAAATTTATCTTGTAATTATATGTCCATAAAAAATCTGATCTTTTAATATAATTAATATAATAATAAGGAGTACATAAATTGAAAAGTAATAGAACAAAAAATATGATGCTATGCGCATTATTTGTAGCATTAATAGCAGTAGGGGCGTTTATCAGAATTCCTGTTCCAGTTGTACCGTTTACACTGCAATACCTGTTTACTATGCTGGCAGGGCTTCTTCTTGGTGGAAAACGCGGATTTATAGCAGTTTGCATTTATATTTTTCTTGGACTGATAGGGCTTCCGATATTTGCATCTGGAGGCGGTATTGGATATGTATTTCAGCCGAGTTTTGGTTATATAATAGGATTTGCTGTGGGTGCGTTTGTAACTGGTGTAATTGCTAATAAAAGCGATAAACCGGGATATAAGCGTCTATTGGCAGCTAATTTTATTGGACTTGGAATAGTATATCTTTTGGGAATGATATATTATTATTTAATAAGTATTTTTTATCTTGGAACACCTATTGGACTTTGGCCGCTGTTTTTATATTGTTTTATTTTAGCAGTTCCTGGAGATATTTTATTATGTATTGCAGGAGCCATATTAGGAAAACGTTTAATTCCATTAATAAAAACGGAAAGGATATAATATAAAAATGAGTTATGCTGAACTTTTAATGAAGAATATTTTTAATGGACAACAAATTACAAAACAGGAAGCCATTAAACTATATAATGAACCTCTTACAGAATTATGCCAAACAGCTGATGAAATCAGGAAATACTTTTGTTCTAATATTTTTGATATATGTACTATTATAAATGGTAAATCCGGACGATGTTCAGAAAACTGCCGATTTTGTGCTCAATCTGCATATAATCATACAAATGCTAAGGAATATCCTCTGATTTCGTTAGAAGAAATCGTACAACAGGCAAAAATAAATGATGAACAGGGCGTATTACGATTTTCTATAGTTACATCTGGTAAACGACTATCAGATATAGAAATAGATAAGATGTGTGAAGCTGTTCGAAAAATAAAATCTCAAACAGGGATATCTGTCTGTATTTCTTTTGGTTTGCTAAATGAAATACAATATAAAAAATTAAAAAATGCAGGAGTATCAAGAGTACATAATAATTTAGAAACTTCACGGAGAAATTTCCCTAATATATGCACAACTCATACTTTTGACGATAAAATAAATGCAATACATGCAGCACAGTCTGCCGGATTGACAGTATGCAGCGGTGGAATTATGGGGTTAGGTGAAACTATTGACGATAGGATTGATATGGCTTTTACCTTACGGGAACTTGGTATAAAAAGTGTTCCTGTAAATATGCTAAATCCGATTAAGGGGACTCCGTTGGAACATAATAAAAAGTTAACTTTAGAAGATATGTGCCGTATTGTCGCAGTTTACCGTTTTATTCTGCCAGATGCATATATACGTCTTGCAGGCGGCAGGGGATTATTGCCGGATAAAGGCAAAAGTTGTTTTTTATCCGGAGCAAATGCGGCAATTTCAGGTGATATGCTTACAACAGCAGGTATTACTGTTGAGACTGATATGAAATTATTAAAAGGACTTGGATATGAGGTGAGATATAGCGATGAGTAAAAATTTATTTATAACTGGCACAGGCACAGATGTTGGAAAAACTTATGTTACCGCTTTAATTATAAAAAAATTAAAACAAAATAATATAAACGCTGCTTATTATAAAGCTGCTATGAGCGGCAATGATCGCAGATCTGATGGAAGCCTGATTCCGGGTGATGCTCTTTATGTAAAAGAAATTTCCGGTATAAAACAGCCTTTGGATGAAATGTGCCCTTATATATATGAACATGCGGTTTCACCTCATTTAGCTTCACGTTTGGAAGGAAATCCAGTCAAGATGGATTATGTGATAAAAAATTTTAAGGATATTTGCAATAGATATGAATATGTAACAATGGAAGGTTCAGGAGGCATTCTTTGTCCAATTTGTTTTGATGAGGATAAAATCCACCTTACAGACATTATTAAAGCCTGCAATTTAAGCTGTCTTATGATTGCAGACGCCGGGCTTGGCACTATTAATAATGTTGGTTTAACAGCAGCTTATATGAAATCATATGATATTCCATTAAAAGGAATTATTTTTAATAATTTTGAACCTGGAAATTTAATGCATGAAGATAATGTAAAAATGTGTGAATATATAACGGGTTCAAAAGCTATAGCCTGTGTTAAACATGGGGATAATGATTTGGATATTCCAGTAGAATTTTTAGAATCATTATACGAATAAATGGAGGATAGATAATATGATCTGGTATCCATATGAACAGATGAAGACGATGAAAACACCTTATAAAATTATAGATGCCAATGGTGTTTATTTATATACAAAGGATAATAAGATGATTGATTCTGTATCTTCTTGGTGGAGTGTTATTCATGGATATAAGCATCCTGAATTAAATAAAGCAATTATTTCACAAGTAGAAAAGTTTTCTCATGTTATGTTGGGCGGATTAACACATGAACCTGTACAAAAGCTGTCGGATAAATTACAAAGCTGGCTTCCGGGAGATTTAAATTATTGCTTTTTTTCAGATTCAGGAAGCGTAGCTGTGGAAGTTGCTTTAAAAATGGCATTGCAATTTTATATGAACCAAAAAGAAGAGCAGCGTACTATGATTCTTGCATTGGAACATGCATATCACGGTGATACATTTAAAACAATGGAAGCTGGCGATGATGAAGATTATCATTTTGTTTTGAAGGCATATGGTCCGAGTAAATATGTAGTACATATACCAACAAAAATAGATGCGTTGGAACAAGCTTTTATAAAATACCATGACCGGCTCAACTGTTTTATTGTAGAACCTTTATTGCAAGGCGCCGGAGGAATGAGAATGTATGATGTTTCTTTCCTTAAACGCGCCAGAGAGTTATGCGATCAATATGGAGTGTTACTTATTTTTGATGAAGTTGCAACAGGATTTGGACGTACAGGAAATAGATTTGTAGCTGATCTGGTATTACCGGATATTTTAGTTCTTGGAAAAGCTTTAACGGGAGGATATATTGGCCATGCTGTAACAGTAGCTAATAAAAAAGTATATGACGGCTTCTATGATGATAATCCCGAACATGCTTTAATGCATGGACCGACTTTTATGGGAAATGCACTTGCATGTAGTGTGGCGCTTAAATCCACTGAATTATTTGAAAAACAAAATTATATGGCTAAAATCCAAAAAATTGAGCAAATCACCCACAGAGAATTAGATGGTTTTTCTGATCCACGGATCAAAGAAATCCGAATTATGGGCGGTTGTGTATGTATAGAAGTTTATGATTCCTCTATTTTAAAAGGATATCAGCAATTCGCCTTTGAAAGAGGTGTATTTAGCAGGCCATTTTTAAAATATCTGTATGCCATGGTACCATATATAATAACTGAACAGGAATTAATAAAAGTATTGGATACTATGAAGGCCTGGTTTAAATTATAAAAAATATATGTAAACAAAAATTAATATTAGAATAAAATAAGCTGATTGTTATTACAATCAGCTTTTTTTAATTTTTTATAATAATATTAAAGTTAATATAAAAAAACTAAGTTTTATCTTAAATAATAATTTAAATTAGTAATACTTTCGTATTGGATTGCTGTAATACTAACTTATTATTTATTAAGAATATTACAAAAGCTATATTATCCTAAATCAAACAATATATAAAAATATGTAATATAGCATCTCTGGTTACGTTACCGCAAAAAAGGGGCGCCTGCGTGCAACCATATTTCATATGGTTGCCAAATGCAAAATAATTTG
>CALWVB010000057.1 GCA_944384895.1 uncultured Clostridia bacterium
CGCCTCTTGTGAATTTATCAAGCATTTCATACATACGTTTTGTACCAATACGGCATGGAGTACATTTACCGCATGATTCATCAACAGTAAATTCAAGGAAGAATTTAGCGATATCAACCATACATGTAGTATCATCCATAACGATAAGTCCGCCGGAACCCATCATTGAACCAATAGCGATAAGATTATCATAATCTATTGGTATATCTAAGTGTTCAGCTGGAATACATCCGCCGGAAGGACCGCCGGTTTGAGCTGCTTTGAATTTATGTCCGTTAGGGATACCGCCGCCGATTTCTTCAACGATTTCACGTAAGGTTGTACCCATAGGAACTTCAACAAGGCCGGTATTATGAATTTTACCGCCAAGTGCGAATACTTTTGTACCTTTAGATTTTTCAGTACCGATTGAAGAGAACCAATCAGCGCCCTTTAAGATAATTTGTGGAATATTGGCATAGGTTTCAACGTTATTAAGAATGGTTGGTTTGCCAAATAAACCTTTAAGGGCTGGGAATGGAGGACGTGGACGCGGTTCACCGCGTTTTCCTTCAATAGAAGTCATAAGAGCGGTTTCTTCACCGCATACAAATGCGCCGGCGCCGAGACGAAGTTCAATATCGAAATCAAAGCCGGAATCAAATATATTTTTACCGAGCAGACCGTATTCTCTAGCCTGGCCGATAGCAATCTGTAAACGTTTAACAGCTATAGGATATTCAGCACGGACATAGATATAACCCTGTGTAGCGCCGATAGCATAACCAGCAATTGCCATAGCTTCAAGGACAGCATGAGGATCGCCTTCCAATACGGAACGGTCCATAAATGCGCCTGGATCGCCTTCGTCAGCATTACAGCATACATATTTCTGGTCAGCATCGTTTGCTGCAGCAAGAGACCATTTTACACCGGTCGGGAATCCGCCGCCGCCTCTGCCGCGAAGACCGGAATCTTTGATGCATTGAATAACATCGGCTGGGGTCATTTCTGTAAGACATTTTGCCAATGCAGCATAGCCGTCAAAAGCTATGTATTCATCAATAATTTCCGGATTTATGATACCACAGTTACGAAGAGCAACACGCTGCTGTTTTTTATAGAATGCTGTTTCATTAAGTGATTTTATTGTATCTTCCTGGACAGTTTCTTCATAAAGAAGACGTGTAACAATACGGCCCTTGAGAAGATGTTCACTTACAATTTCTTCAACATCTTCAGGAGTAACTTTACTATAAAAGCTTCCTTCAGGATATACAACAACAACAGGACCTAATGCACACAAACCAAAACAACCGGTTTGTACAACATTTACTTCTTTTTCAAGATCATATTTTTTTAATTTATCTTTAAATTCTTCAATAATTAAAGGGCTTTTTGAGGAGGTACATCCGGTACCGCCGCAAACCAGCACATGTGAACGATACATTTTAATTTGTCCTCCTTAATTTATTTTTGATATGCGCCTATTGTATATTCTACAACCGGATTGCCATTAACAAGATGATCATTTACAACCCTTGCAACCTTTTCAGGCGTCATTTTAACATAAGTTACTTTTTCCTGGCCAGAAATCATAACTTCAACAACCGGTTCATACTGACAGATACCAATACAGCCGGTCTGAGTTACAGCAACATCAGTAAGATGACGTTTTGCAACTTCATCAACAAATGCATTAAGTACAGGACGTGCGCCAGCTGCAATACCGCAGGTTGCCATACCGACAACTACTCTTTTAACAGCATCGGATTCTTCACGAATCTGCATATTTTGTTTAGCCTTATCTCTTATGGCCTGAAGTTCTGCTAAACTTTTCATTATAAACTCCATTTCTCCGCGCATTGCTTATTTTAAATTTAACCTTATACATTTTGCGCGGAAAAATGTTAAGGAGATGAATTTCTTTTTGTTTGAATAAAAATTATTAGTTATTGCCACATACAGCCGTTGTATTTTCATTTATATAATCTTCTATCCATTTTAGAACATCTGGTTCATTTAATGGAACATCGCCTAATATTGTTCGCAACTGACGTGTATCAACAATAAATTGTTTATCATCTTTAGTTCGTTTGTATATAAAATCACGGTCACAATTGCAGCGGATTAATAGGCTTATCGTAGAAGTCATATCGCCTAATGGCATTCTATCTACATTAGATAATCCAAATATGGCAGTAACTATAGTGCCTTTACCAACCTCTGATTTAATTGAAAAACTACCGCCAGACATTTCAGCAGCCATTTTAAAAAATGGTACGCCAAGGCCAACACGACGGGTGGTCCTGGTAGTATAAAACGGGTTTACAACCTTCTCAACCTGTTCATGAGTCATACCCTTGCCATTATCAGTAATAATGATGGTAAGGGTATCGTCAGATGTATTTTCATTAACTTCAATTTGAATCAGGGAGGCATTTGCTGATACAGAATTTTGAGCTATATCTAATACATTCAATGATAATTCGCGCATAATGGCACACCTGCTTTAAAGAAATACTTAAGATAAAAGCTAATGAAAATAATAAAATAATAAAATAATTTCAATTAATCCATGTATTTGGCGAGGATTTTATCTACATCATCTACTACAAGACGGCCGTAGACATCATCGTTTATAGTTAATACTGGAGCAAGACCGCATGCACCTATACAACGGCAGGCTTCAAGAGAAAATTTACCGTCAGGAGTACATTCATCGGCTCCTATACCAAGTTTTTCACTAAGACGGTCAAATATATTTCCGGAACCTTTAACATAACAAGCAGTTCCAAGACATACGGAAATTGTGTATCTTCCCTTTGGATTAAGGGCAAATTGTGAATAGAAGGTAGATACTCCATAAACCTCCTCCATTGGAATATCAAGCTGTTCAGCAATTATCTGCTGCACTTCAACAGGAAGATATCCATAAATATCCTGAGCTTTCTGCATTATAGGCATTAATGCGCCTTTTTCATTTTTATGCTGCCCAATAACTTCAAGCAGTTGTTGTTCTTGCTCAGGCGTGCCGGTAAACGGCAATGTGCTGATACTTTTTTGCATCACTGTTCCTCCTTGACAAATATGTAGATAATCTTTGTTAAAAAATCAACAAATGATCTGTCACAACATAAAAATTATAACAGAATATATTATAAAAATCTATAGGAATTTTTATTTTATTTTGTTTTATTACACCATTTGATAAATTTCGCATAATAAATTTTATTAAAATAAAAAACATCCCATGCTATCTATATTTATCCATGGGATGTTTTATTAATTAATTTTCTTATTGTTCTTCATCGGATATAATTGGTTTTTCTCTGATTAGTATTAATGGCGTTTGCTGTGATGATTGTCCAGCAGGATTATCTTTAATAATACGTTTTAAAAAAGTATCATCATAAGAAATATCACTGCATTTACCTAAAATTTCAACTCCCAGATCATTAGCGTCCACTATCATACTATCTATACCAAGTTTTTGCTTAATATTATCGCATACTTTATCCGGATCTTTCGGATTTAAAATACCCATATCAGCATAACAGGCATAAGCTTCGCCGTAAAAACCGTCCAATCCGGATACATCCGGACCGACTATTTCATAAAATACGCCGCGTTTTCCAACTAATTTACCTAAAAAACCGCGTATCGCAGCATATATTACTTTAGGTAGGCCACATAAATTTATAGCTACCTGCATTTTTAAAGGATTGCCTACAGAATAACCGGCTGGAGTTTTCATAACAAATTTTGATAAAAATTTAGCCCAAAAACCGACTTTTAAATCTTTTTTATAAATAATTCTATTTTGAGAAATAGCTATTATTTTTTCACTGATTGAAAGTATATCGCCTGGTTCATATAAAGGCGAGACATATTTTTCAATAACATCAATATAAGGCTCGCCCGCCTGAACAAAATGCGATTTTATTGCATGACGCATAAAAACTTTACCGTCTACTTCAATATCAACCTTTTTGCCGGGATTTGCGATAAATTCCATATGTTTTTACCCCTTAGTTTTATAATTATTAATAATTCATTTTATATTATTTTGGGATAAAATACAAGGCTTATTAATCTTGCTTTGATTTTATTCTAAAAATTTGAGAGCATCTATCTAAGATACCGTTAAGGTATGCTAAAAGTACACCGTAATTAGTAATCGGTATACCAGCTTCCATACAAAATGCAATACGGTTTTGTATTTCACGGCGGGTTATCATACATCCGCCGCAATGTATAACCATAGCATAAGGAGATAGATCTTCAGGAAAATCATGAGCTATGCTGAATTCATATTCAAAATCAATACCTGTACGCTTTTTTATCAGCCGAGGTATTTTTACACGGCCAATATCTTCATGGGTAGAATTATGTGTACAAGCTTCAGCCATTAATATTTTATCCCCAGGTTTTAAATTATCAATTGCTTTTGCACCGTCCGACATAATATTAACATCGCCTCTTTGATTTGCAAGCAGCATAGAAAAAGATGTGAGAGGGATATTATCAGGTACTATTTTTGATACAGTTTTAAAAGCCTGTGAATCGGTTACAACTAAATCTATCTTCCTGCTATTATTTATGCAATTTGATAATTCAGTATCCCGTGCTACCGAACAGGTCATACCATTATCAAGACAATCACGGATAAGCTGCACCTGAGGAAGTATCAGCCTGCCTTTAGGGGCTTCTGAATCACATGGAACACACATTATAATATTTGAACCTTTTGGTATTAAACCGGCCAATTGGCTGTCATCATCGTCGCTTATATTGGATAATTGTTTATTAATTTCAACTTTAAGCGAATCTATCGTTTCTTTAATATGCGAACTTATAAATAATGCGTTAGGATATTGCTGTTTTAATTTGTTTATATCCTGTTCATTTAATAAATCAATCTTAGTAAATACCAGCAGATATGGTATATTACGATGATTAAAACGTTCTATAGATTTATTCATATTATCTATATCGAAATTATCAGGATCTATAGCATATATGGCTAAATCGGTTCTAGATAGCATTTGAACAGTCCGCTTAACTCTAAGATTACCAATATTACTTATATCATCAAGCCCAGCAGTATCAACTAAAGCAATAGGGCCGAATGGGATAAGCTCCATAGCTTTTATTACAGGGTCGGTAGTAGTACCTTTTTCATCGGATACAATAGCGGCAGACTGGCCTAATACAGCGTTAAATAAAGCTGATTTGCCGGCGTTTGTATTACCATATATTACAACATGCTTTCGTGAGGAGAGAGGGGTGTTATGCATAAATTCACAACCTTAAATTTTTATAGATTATAAATATAAATCCCGTTTACCTTCTTTAGTAATAGAGATAATATTCTTTTCTACTTCACGTCGTACTTCTTCATCCTTTATTTTTGGAAGATTTTCTTTTACTATTCTTTCAACCTTTTGCTTTAATTCATTATCTCCGTAATCTGTTGCATATTCACACAAAGTCATAAGGCCGTTTGGAAGACAAACATTTTTGATATTACCTGATTTTGCAATAGACATAAACCGGTCGCCTGTACGGCCTTTTCTATAGCATGCAGTGCAGAAGGACGGGACAAAGTCCATATCCATAAGCCATTTGACAATTTCTATAGCGCTGCGTTCATCAGTTACTTTAAACTGAGGCTGAGTAGTATGTTCGCCATAACCGCCGACTTCTACATTAGAACCGCCGCTTATCTGTGATATACCCATATTAAGTAAAGTTTTACGCATTTCAAGGCTTTCACGTGTAGAAATAATCATACCGGTAAACGGTACGGCAATACGGATGATAGCTACAAGGCGTTTAAATTCATCATCAGTTGGTATATATGGATATTCAGACATATCCATACCCTCAGTTTTACAAAGACGAGGAACAGAAATCGTATGGAAACCTACGCCGTATTCCTTTTCAAGATGTTCGTTATGCAGCATAAGGCCCATTACTTCAAATTTCCAATCATAAAGACCAAAGAGTACACCGCCGCCGACGTCGTCTATGCCGCCTTGCTGAGCACGGTCAAATGCAGTTGTATGATATTCATAATTATGTTTTGGTCCGACCGGATGAACTTTTTCATATGTTTCTTTATGATACGTTTCCTGGAAAAGGATATACGTGCCGATACCGACTTCTTTAAGTTTTTTATAATTCTCAACCGTGGTAGCCGCAATATTAACATTACAGCGACGGATTTCACCATTTTCAAATTTTGTATTATATATTGTTTTAAGTACGTCTAAGATATATTCAATCGGACAGTTAACAGGATCTTCGCCAGCTTCAACAGCTAAACGTTTATGTCCCATCTGTTCAAGTATCCTTACTTCGCGTTCTACTTCAGCCATAGTAAGTTTACGGCGGCAAAATTCATTATCATGTTTGTATCCGCAGTATTTACAGTTATTTACACAGTAATCGCTAACATAAAGCGGAGCAAACATAACAATACGGTTGCCATAAATATGTTCTTTAATTTTACCTGCAATTGTATAAATACGATTTAATAATTTTGGATCGGTAACATGTAAAAGCGATGCCACTTCTTTGTGAGAAAGCCCTTCAAAACGTTCAGCCTTATCCAATATTTCATTAATTTGTTCATCGGTTGCAGATTTTGCTTGTTCAATTAGGGTATTGATATAACTTTCATCAATAAACATAATACTAACCTCACCTTAATATAGATAAATTTTTTAATTTTAAGCGATTTCTTTTTTTGATATAGCCGTTTTAACCATAACATCAGGAAGAGATCCAAGTTTACCTGTTAAACTATTAATTTTATCAAGCGGCGCTACTACAGTAATACATATTGCGGCAATTCCTTCTGCTTCAAATGGAATGCCCATACGTCCTCTCACAATATTAGAATATTCCGATATAATTTCATTAAATTGAGCCTGAGTTTTTGAAGGATGCTCTAAAATCGCACTGATTACGGCGATTTTTTTCATATTAAACCTTGCCTCCTTAAATAAAAAATACCCTTTCACGGAAAATATCCGAAAAAGGGCTGAAAAATCAATTATAAATATAAAAGGTAATAGATAAAGACTAGTACCATTATAATATTCATTATTTATTCATCGGCCTTTCGGAGCAGTAAACAGCCTTTTCCGTCAGGATGATAATATTTTCAATAAAACACCACGCAGAAAAGAACAACTAATCTGAATGGAGTATACTAATATAGTATACCAAATATTGTGTTATGTCAATGGTATTTATTGAAATAATAAAATGATTATATTATAATCATTTTATTATAAAGGCGGTGAAATTATGTCGAATTTTGCCTTAAAATTAGTTGCTATAGTTTCAATGCTTATTGATCATATAGGCTATGAATTTTTTCCAGGCCAGTCTGTCTGGAGGGCTATTGGCAGGCTTGCCTTTCCTATTTTTGCATTTTTGATTGTTGAAGGATATTATCATACACATAGCAAAATAGAATATTTAATAAGATTAGGGGCGTTTGGACTAATTTCTGAGGTACCGTATGATTTGCTTTTTAGAAGTTCATATATTGACTTATCAACTCAAAATGTATTTTTTACATTGTTTTTAGGCTTATTATCAATATGTATATTTGAATGGTTTAAAGATCGTGGTAAATATTATTGGATTATAGGTTTATTATTTTCTGTAGGATTAATTATAATAGCAGAATTATGCCGTACTGATTACGGTGCATATGGAGTAATCATGGTAATGCTATTTTATATTTTACGAAGTAATAAAGAAATATTATCACTAGTATTTATTTTATTAGTATTATCATATGTATTACTAAAACCGTCAGATATAATGTTATATGAAATAGCTGCATTACCTATAATATATTTATATAATGGGAAAAAGGGATATAATTCATCAATAGTAAAATATGTCTTTTATGCATTTTATCCTTTACATTTGCTTGTAATTGCATATATAGGGAATAATATCCCGGTCTTATTAATTTAAATAGTATTTGGAAATAATTCCTTCTGAACTGCATAATAATGGATGTATGGATATACCTAATTTTTAAACCTATTATGGAGTATTTCAGGAGGAATATATTATGGAAAAAAGACCAAAAGCAGCAGCGTACATATATGGAAGCAAAAAATATCCTAATATACGGGGCCGCGCGATATTTAATGATGTACCGGAAGGTACTGTAGTAAGCGTATCAGTTCATGGTTTACCGGAATTTTCCCGTGATAACGGTAAAGTTATCGGCCCGCATGGCTTTCATATTCATGATGGCGATTCTTGTGAAATAGGTACTTTAGAGAATCCATTCCCAAGAGCAGGGGAACATTTTAATCCTACAAATCAGCCCCATGGCAATCATGCAGGAGATTTTCCAGTATTATTTTCAAATAATGGCACAGCTCATATGGATTTTTTTACCAACAGAATAAAACCATGGCAAATTATTGGCAAGACACTTGTAATACATGAATCACCTGATGATTATCGTACTGAGCCATCAGGAGACAGTGGTGAAAAAATAGCTTGCGGAGTTATTAGAAAGTTTCCGGAATAATATTAAATATAATATGGAGATTTATTATGTAGTTATGATATGGTTTTATAAATTCTAGATTAATTTAAGTTATATAATGAATAGAAAAGTAAATATCTTTATAATTAAAACATATTTGATTACGTTACCTAAGAGAGGGGGCGCCTGCGCGCAGCCATATGAAATATGGTTGCACGCAGGCGCCTCTTTTAAGGTATCGATACTAGGAATGGTTTTTATTATAAAATATCTCAGTATTTTTGCTTTTGTTTTTTAATATTATAATGCATATTTTTATATATTGTTTGATTTAGGATAATTTATCTTTTGTAAAATATTATAAAGAGGCGGCTAATGATTTTATGTATTCTTTAAAATCATCTTTAATTTCAGGATGCTGCAAAGCAACTTCACAAGCAGCTTGCATTATACCAAATTTATTACCCATATCATATCTTTTGCCGGAATATTCTACAGCAATCATAGATTCTTTATAAGTAAGTTCTTTCATAGCATCGGTTAGCTGTATTTCACCGCCTGCACCAGGTTTAGTATTTTCTAATATATCAAATATTTTAGGAGGAAGGACACATCTACCTAATATAGAATATAAAGATAAAACTTCATCTGGTCCAGGTTTTTCAATCATATCAGAAACTTTGAAAATATGTTCTTTAATAAGTTCAACTTTTAAAGAAGAATATTTTGAAATATCTTTTTCAGCTACCTTTTTAACTCCGCATACTCCAAGGCCGTATTGTTCATAAGCCTCGGCAAGTTCACCTATAGCAGGCTTATCACCTATAATAACATCATCACCGTATAATACAGCAAAAGGTTCATTGCCTACAAATGATTTAGCACATAAGACAGCATGTCCTAAACCAAGGGTTTTCTTTTGGCGGATATATTGAATATTAGCAAGCTCTGCAACATGCTGTACCTGAGTGAGCATCTCGGTTTTACCTTTATTTTTCAAATGGTTTTCAAGTTCAATACTATAATCAAAATGATCTTCAATTATATTTTTACCGCGTCCTGTAATAATCAAAATTTCTGTTATACCGGCGGCAACACATTCTTCCACTATATATTGTATAGCAGGTTTATCAACAATCGGCAGCATTTCTTTAGGCATGGATTTTGATGCAGGTAATACCCTTGTTCCAAGTCCGGCAGCTGGTATAATAGCTTTTCTTATTTTCATATCAATCACCCTCACTAATTTTTACTGTATTAAGCAGTATTTGTTTAATAATATACGATATATACAATAATCATTTGAATTAAATAATAAATTAAAAATGCCAACAGGCCCAATGCCATATTAGCATTGCCGTTTTTTAATAATGCTTTTTGATATTCCAATTGATCAATGTTTTCATTTTGTACACTATCTTCCGATAATTTTTTGACCTTTTTAAGAACATAACCCATATAGACTCTATTACCTATAAATCCCCATAATATATGCAATAATAAAGAAACACCCCAGAATATTGGCTGCAAAAAAGCTGGTATAACAACAGCATTATTTAAATCAATGCCAAATTGAGCTTCAAGGCCGGTTATAATTTCTGGAGTCATCGATGAAATCATATCAGGAATCCTAACAGCTAATAACAGTACAAGAAATATTAAACCCCAAATAAACATTTTACGGAAAATAAACCAAAACGGACCTAAAATACATGCGCTGAAATTAAAGCTTATTGAATGTTTATTTTCTTTCATTTTCTTGAATTTAGGAATATAATAAGCTGAATTAGATCCAACAAATGCAGCTATATCAGCAACAGGAACATCATCTATTTTAGATTTTGGATCAACGCCGCCATATGGATCATATACAAACATAGGAGGGAATTGTCCGTTTGGCTGACTATTTTGAAAAGGCTGACCATAATTATTAGCATTTTCATGAAGAGGATAACCGCATCTCATACAGATTTGTGCGTTATTATCATTAAGCGTACGGCATCTAGGACAAATAATACGGCTGTCCGCTTGATTAGTATTGTTTTCAGATGAATTATTTTCATTTTTTTGAGGTTCTGGTTCTGGTTTTTCAGGACGTTTCCATTGCTCTGGCGTGCCATGAGTTGATTCATATTGGCAATGGCCTGTTTTATTCCAGCATTCTCTATGATGTGGAGCGCCGCAAACAGGGCATACGACAATATCATCATCATCTTTAAAATGTTCATGGCAGACCGGACATTCAAGGTCTTTTTGTGAATACATATATAACCTCCAATATTTTGGTTCATAATACCAGATTAATATTTGTAATTTTACTGGTATTTATGTTATTTTTGCATTCTATATTTATTTTATTATATCATTGTATCTAATTTATGGAAATAGTGCAAGTATATTTATAATTTTAAAAGTATGTTTAATATTATGAATTGAAATTTTATATTTATATTATAAATGTTAATATAATATTAGCGGTTAAAATCTCTTTACATTTTTGTATCATTATTTTATAATCTACAAAGATTAATATTAAAGAAATAACTATAATTGAAAGGTAAATAACGTTATATGCTTGAATTTGAAGAATTACGTCTTGAATTAGAAGGATTAAAACCAGAGATTAAAGAATTATCCGAAGCATTAGGAATAGAAGGTCTTAAAGAAGAAGTAAAAAAACTGGAGAAATTATCAGCGGCTCCGGATTTCTGGGATGATATGCAAAATTCACAGAAAATATTACAGCGTATTAGCAATATAAAAAATAAAATAGCTGGATATGATTCATTATGCAGTTTATATGACGATACAATGACATTAATAGAGCTAGGCGATGAAGAAGAGGATACCTCAGTTCTTGAAGATGCAAAAAATGGTTTGGAAGAATTAAAAAATAATTTACAGGAACAAAAGCTTGCAACCTTATTAACCGGAGAATATGATGCTAATAATGCAATATTAACATTTCATGCCGGAGCAGGGGGAACAGAAGCTCAGGATTGGGCGCAGATGCTTTACAGAATGTATACAAGATGGGCGGAGCGCCATAAATATAAAGTGAAATTGCTTGATTATCTCAACGGTGATGAAGCAGGCCTTAAAAGCGCTTCTATATTAATAGAAGGTATAAACGCTTATGGATATTTAAAAAGTGAGACAGGAGTACACCGCCTTGTCAGAATATCTCCGTTTGACGCTTCAGGAAGGAGACATACATCGTTTGCTTCTTTAGAAGTTATGCCGGAAATTGATGATAGCGTAGAAATAAATATTAACCCGGAAGATTTAAAGGTTGATACCTATCGCTCAGGAGGAGCGGGAGGACAGCATGTTAATAAAACCGAATCGGCTGTACGTATAACACATATACCTACAGGAGTAGTAGTAGCTTGTCAAAATGAAAGAAGCCAGCATCAAAATCGTGAAGTAGCTATGAAAATGTTAAAATCAAAGCTTATAGAAATAAAAGAACGAGAAAATCTTGATAGGATTGAGGATATAAAAGGCGAACAAAAAGAAATCGGATGGGGATCACAGATTCGTTCATATGTATTTATGCCGTATACCCTAGCAAAAGATCATAGGACAGGTTATGAAATGGGTAATATAAATGCTGTTATGGATGGAGATATAGATGGATTTATAAATGCATATCTTAAAGCGCAAAGCTTAGGCCAGCTTACAAATGGTGAATTTATTGAATAAACTAACTTGAAAAAACTATATTATTTGATATAATAAAATTGTAAAAAGATATATTTTTTTATTGCTATAGTTTAGTGGGGGATAAATATATGAAAAAAATATTAGTAGAAACATCAGCAAGACATGTACATCTCAGTAAATCTGATTTGGAAACATTATTCGGTGAAGGTTATGAACTTACTGTTAAAAAAATGCTTTCTCAACCAGGCCAGTTTGCATGCGTAGAAAGAGTTGATGTTATTGGACCGAAAAAAACTCTCAGCAATGTATCAATATTAGGTCCGGTAAGAAAAGAAAGCCAGGTAGAAATTTCTTTAACTGACGCACGTTCAATTGGTATTGCCGCTCCTATCCGTGAATCTGGTAATATTGAAGGTACACCAGGTTGCAAAATAGTTGGACCAAAGGGAGAAATTGAACTGGATAAAGGTGTTATAGCTGCAAAACGCCATATTCATCTTACTCCTGATACTGCTAAAGAAATGAATTTATCTGATAAACAAATTGTAAGCGTAAAGATTGATTCTGCTGAACGTTCACTTATATTTGGCGACGTTGTAGTAAGAGTACGCGATGATTTTGCACCTGCAATGCATATTGATACTGATGAATCAAATGCTGGCGGTTTATCAGGTGAAGTTTATGGTGAAATATTAGATTAATTTTATACATAAAATTTTGTATAATAATTTAGCGGAAGCAATTTATTTTATTGTTTCCGCTATTTTTAATATTGCATTAACATAATAAATACGAGATAATATGAATATATTAAATTAGGCTTATAAAAATATAGTAATT
>CALWVB010000058.1 GCA_944384895.1 uncultured Clostridia bacterium
TACAACAGGTATTATTTTATCTGAACCAGGAACATTGTATCCAGCTGATTGCAGCGATGCTATAGCACCTGACGCCATACCGTCATTATTTGATACAACAAATTCTATTTGATCACCATAATTTGCAAGCCATGCGTCCATAGCGGTTTTCGCTCTGTCAGCATCCCAGTTTGCAACTTGCATTGCTAGCTGTTTTGTTTGTATCCCTGATTCGTCTACTGTTTTTATAGAATATTCAGTTCTTGCAAGAGCTTCTGGATTATCTGCTTCACCTTGAAGCATTACATATTGCATAACTCCATCGCCGTTTTTATCATATTGAGGATTATCATTCCATATTTTTGTCATCATTTCGCCTTGGATAATACCGGCTTCTTCTGGTTTTGTTCCTATAAATACAGTACCTTCATATGATTTTATGACATCTGACGTTGGTTCTCTATTAAAGAATAATAATGGTATTCCAGCCGCTTTAGCTTTATCTATTACAGTTTCAGCAGCACCGTTATTTACTATATTTACAGCTAATACATCGACATTTTGGCTTATTAATACATCAATCTGGTCGTTTTGTACCGCTTGGTCATTTTTACCATCATTTAATAATAACGTTACTTTATCGCTGCCATAATTCGCAGCTTCCTGTTCAATAGCTTGTCTTACAGCCGCTATATAGGTATCGTCATATTTATATATTAATACGCCTACTTTTAAAGTATCGCTGCCTGCGCAACCTGCAAGCATTGTTAATGCCATTATTAATACAATGACAAGTGATATTATTTTTTTCATCTGATGCGCACCTCCATAGTTTTTTAATATTAAAACTATTTTTATTAAATTATTTTTATTGTATTTTTCTTATTGCGAAAAATTTATATTTGTATTTATCTATAATTTGTCTAAAAAACAAGATAATTATTCTTTTTTTACTCAATTAAGCTATAGCAATTTTTTCAATTATTAGAAAATAAAAAAATACGCTATGTTTTTTCACATAGCGTATTTTTTATAAAAATTATTTAAATATTATTATAAAATTAAATTTTAAGATTTAACATATAAATATTATAAAGCTTTATCAGCCCAACCCATGAGTTTATCAGCAATAGCCTGTGCATCAGCTTTATCTTTACCTTTAGCAGTACAATATATTTTTATTTTAGGCTCTGTACCGGATGGACGTACAATAAGTGCATTGCCGCCTTCAAGAGAATAAGACAAAACATTAGATTTTGGCAGGAATATTTCTTTTGTAGTGCCGGTTTCCAAATCTGTATAAACAGATGTATCATAATCAGCTAAAGCAGTTACTTTATATCCGCCTATTTCAGATGGAGTTTCACTGCGCAATTTTTTCATAATAGCGGCAAGCTGGGCCATACCATCAGCGCCTTCACGTACTATTTCAGATACACAGTTGAGATAATATCCATATTTAGCATATAATTCCTGCATTACATCATAAAGCGTTTTTCCTTGAGATTTATAATATGATGCCATTTCAACTATAAGCATGGATGCTACAACAGCGTCTTTATCCCTTACATAGGTTCCAGCAAGATAACCATAGCTTTCTTCAAAACCAAATACATAACGGTTTTCTTCACCTTTTTGTTCAAGCAGCAAGATTTGTTCGCCTATATATTTAAATCCTGTAAGAACTAATTTTAATTCAACGCCGTATTCTTTACATATAGGATCAACAATATTAGTTGTAACAATAGTTTTAACTGCAATAGGATCTTTTGGCATGGTTCCAAGCTGTGTACGCTGGCTGAAAATATAATTACATAATAAAGCGCCGACTTCATTACCTGTCATTAATATATATTCGCCGCCCTGATTAACAGCAATACCTACACGATCACTGTCCGGATCTGTAGCAAGCAGCAAATCAGGTTTAGTTGTTTCAGCTAATTTTATAGCCAAATCAAAGCATTGGCGTTTTTCTGGATTTGGGAAAGGTGTTGTCGGAAAATTACCATCTGGATTTTCCTGCTCTTTTACCACAAATATATCTTTTATACCACAGCGTGATAATACCGTGCGAACAGGCTTATTACCTGCGCCGTTTAATGGCGAATATACCAATCTTAATCCGGCTTTTGCTATAATATCCGGATTAATGGACTGAGCCATAACATTTTTATAATATTCTTCTAAGAGGTCTTCACCAATCCAGTTTATCATACCAGTTTTAAGGCCTTCATCAAAATCTATTGTTTTAGGACCGTCAAAATAATCAACGCTTTCCAGTTTATTATATACAGCTCCTGCAGCTTCAGACGTCATCTGACAACCATCTTCACCATAACATTTATAACCATTATATTTTGCTGGGTTATGGCTTGCTGTTATAACTATACCGGTTTTAGCTTTAAGATGCCTTACAGCAAATGATAAAAGCGGAGTTGGTTCAAGCTCTGGGAATATATAAACTTTTATATTATTTGCAGCCAATACGCTTGCAGCTTCTTTAGCAAATAAATAAGATTTATTTCTTGAATCATATCCGATTGCCGCGCATGCATTATCATATTTTTCATTAATATAATCTGCTAAACCCTGTGTTGCTCTACGGACAGTATAAATATTCATACAATATGTGCCTGCTCCTAATACGCCGCGTAAACCTGCTGTGCCAAATTCAAGGTCAGCATAAAACCTGTTTTTTATTTCTACAGGTTTATCCTCAATTTCTATTAATTCTTTTACTAAATCAGGATCTTCAGTTGCTTTTTCCTTCCATAATTTATAAAGGTCCATTTCTTTCATCATATGTTCATCCTTTCCCTTATTATTTGTAATTTATAACATAACTGTGAATATTTTCATTTTATCTATCTATTATAATATACAATTCTAAGGCTATTTTGTCAATTTAATTTTGCTTATTTGCTTAGTTTTGTTTCATATGATTGACATTATTTTAATTATGATATATAACTATCTAATAACAGAAATAAATAATAGTCAATAAATAGGAAATAAAACTTATATTAATATTATATACTTTATTATATTATCATAAAATCCTATAATGATATGTCTAAAAACAACGTAAAAAGAGGTGTACAGCTTTGAAAAAATTAGAAATATTTGACTCAACCTTAAGAGATGGCGCTCAAGGTGAAGGAATATCCTTTTCACTTGAAGATAAATTATCCATTATAAAATGCCTTGATGAATTGGGTATTGATTATATCGAAGCTGGAAGCCCTTCATTTAATCCAAAAAATTCTGAATTTTTTAATGCAGTTAAAAATATTAAATTTGAACATTCTATATTGGTAGCTTTTGGATCTACCCGCCGAAAAGGTATAAGCGCAAAAGATGATAGCGGTATAAAAGCATTAATTGAATCAGGCGCTAAAGTTGCATGTATATTTGGTAAAAGTTCCGAACTGCATGTAAAAGAAATATTAGGTACAGATGAACAAGAAAATCTCGAAATGATATCAGATAGTATTATAACGCTTAAAGAACATGGTATGCGTGTATTTTTTGATGCTGAACATTTTTTTGACGGATATAAACTTAATCCTCAGTTTTCTATTAATACATTAAAAGCAGCCGCTAATGCAGGAGCTGAATGTATATCATTATGCGATACAAACGGCGGATGTTTTCCTGATGAAATATTTAATATTACAAAAATAGTAGTAGACACTTTTCCTAATATAAAAATCGGTATACATTGTCATGATGACGGCGGTATGGCAATATCAAATTCTATTATGGCGGTAAAAGCCGGAGCTGTACATGTACAGGGTACATATCTAGGTTATGGCGAGAGGTGTGGTAATGCCAACCTCTCCTCTATCATCCCAAATCTTCAATTAAAATTAGGATATAGCTGTATTCCGGATTATTGTATGTCAAATCTAACTCATGCCGCTCATGCTATATCAGAAATTTCTAATATCCGGCTTAAATCAAGCACGCCATACGTTGGTAAAAGCGCATTTGCGCATAAAGCTGGAACACATGCTGACGGAGTATTAAAAAATTCTGTTTCATTTGAACATATTAATCCGCAGGCTGTTGGAAATGAACGAAGAATACTTATGTCCGATCAAGCGGGACGTACAGCCATATTACGTAAAATTTCTAAAATTATTCCTGATATATCTAAGGATTCTCCTGAAACAGGCATAATACTAAACGCATTAAAGCAAAAGGAACTGGAGGGTTATCAATTTGAAGGCGCCGACGGTTCATTTGAATTATTAGTAAGAAAACAACTTGGTATGTATCTCCCCTTTTTTGAACTGGTCAGCTATAAAATATTAGATGAAGAACCAAGTGAAACTTCACATTCAGCTACAGCGACAATAAAGATACGAGTTGGTTCAAGATTACAGATTACTGCTGCTGAAGGCGATGGTCCTGTTAATGCTCTCGACTTAGCTTTACGCGAAGCTTTAGGTATATTTTATCCAACCTTAGCTTCAGTAAAATTAATCGATTATAAGGTTCGTGTAATGGATTCTGGTAATGCTACTGCGGCAAAAGTTAGGGTACTTATTACATCATCAGATAATAAAAGTACCTGGACTACGGTTGGCGCCGGTGAAGACGTTATAAAAGCAAGCTGGATTGCTTTAGTTGATTCACTTGAATATAAACTGATAAAAAACAGATGATTTATAAATTTAAAATAATTATATTATTATATTAATATAGAAAATGGAGGTATTGACATTATGGGAATGACAATGTCACAAAAAATCTTAGCCTATCATGCTGGGCTTGATGAAGTAAAACCAGGACAATTAATAAACGCTAGACTTGATATGGTGCTTGCAAATGATATAACTGCACCGGTTGCGATAAATGAATTTGAAAAATGCGGTGCAGACAGTATTTTTAATAAAGAAAAAATATCGCTTGTTATGGATCATTTTACTCCAAATAAAGATATAAAAGCTGCTACACAATGTAAACAGGTTCGTGAATTTGCCAATAAATATGATATAGTCAATTTTTTTGATGTAGGTCAAATGGGTATAGAACATGCATTATTACCTGAACAAGGCCTTGTAGGACCAGGTGATCTTGTTATCGGCGCTGATTCTCATACATGTACTTACGGTGCGTTAGGTGCTTTTTCAACCGGCGTAGGTTCTACTGACATGGCAGCCGGTATGATAACAGGGCAAGGATGGTTTAAAGTACCTCAGGCTATAAAAGTCAATCTTACCGGCAAATGTACCGGTTTTGTCAGCGGTAAAGATGTAATATTACATCTTATTGGTATGATAGGCGTAGACGGCGCACTTTATCAATCACTTGAATTTTGTGGAGAAGGCGTATCCTCTCTTTCTATGGATGACCGCCTTTGTATTGCGAATATGGCAATTGAGGCAGGTGCTAAAAATGGTATTTTCCCAGTTGACGATATTACTATAAAATATTGTGAAAATAGATTTAAGCGCCCTATAATGAAATTTGAAGCAGATGATGACGCACAGTATGCAAAAGAAATAACCATTGATTTATCTTCTCTTCGTCCAACTGTATCCTTTCCTCATCTTCCGGAGAACACTCATACAATTGATGAAGTAGGTAAAATTAAAATTGATCAGGCGGTTATCGGTTCTTGTACAAATGGCAGATTAGACGATTTACGTGCAGCAGCTTCTATTATAAAAGGCAAAAAAATCGCTAAAGACGTTAGATGTATTATTTTTCCTGGTACTCAGGAAATATATCTCCAGGCTTTACGTGAAGGATTAATCGAAACTTTTGTTGAAGCTGGAGCTGTAGTATCAACTCCTACATGTGGTCCATGCCTTGGCGGACATATGGGTATACTTGCCGAAGGTGAAAAATGTATATCCACAACTAATAGAAATTTTGTAGGCCGTATGGGACATATTAAATCGGAAGTATATTTAAGCAGTCCTGCTGTAGCCGCTGCTTCTGCTGTAACCGGTTATATTACCGATCCGGCAAAAATATAAAACCATTTTTTATATTAAGGAGGTATAATTTATGAAAATACATGGAACTGTTCATAAATACGGTAATAACGTTGATACAGATGTTATAATCCCTGCTAGATATCTTAATACAGCCTCTCATGAAGAATTAGCTAAACATTGTATGGAAGATATTGACGCTGATTTTGTTAATAAAGTTAAACCAAACGATATAATTGTTGCACAAAGAAATTTCGGTTGCGGTTCTTCCCGTGAACATGCACCTATTGCTATAAAAGCATCCGGTATATCATGCGTAATCGCTTCCAGCTTTGCTCGTATATTTTACCGTAATTCTATCAATACCGGTCTTCCTATTTTGGAATGTGATGAAGCAGCAAATGATATCAAAAACGGCGATAACTTAGAAGTTGATTTTGATACGGGTATAATTAATAATCTTACAACAGGAAAACAGTATAAAGCCCAGCCTTTTCCGGAATTTATTCAAAATATTATTAAAAAAGGTGGGTTATTAAATTCCATTAAGTAAAATAAAAAAGTTGTAAAATTTATTATTTATATAAGCCTATTTCCTTATAATACATGGAAATAGGCTTATATTATTTTAATTTCAAATTATATTACGTTTTTTTACGATAAGAATTCTAACTTATCTGTAGAAAATATAGCTTTTTCGTAAGAAAAATTAATTTTTAATATAGAATTTGTATTTATATATTTTATTAATAGTATTATAATAATTTTTAGGTGATTTTATCCATAAATAATT
This sequence comes from uncultured Clostridia bacterium, assembly GCA_944384895.1. Lineage (GTDB taxonomy): Bacteria > Bacillota > Clostridia > Oscillospirales > Acutalibacteraceae > RGIG7067. Next base: position 6,721 of record CALWVB010000058.1, read on the forward strand.
TATAATTTAATAATATTTTATTATTTTATATCTATTCAGGTTGATTATATTTAAAAAAAATAAAAAATATAACTAACCTGGTTTAGAGATATATTTTTTAAAGGAGGTCAATTTTAATGAGAAAAACCATGCAAAAACGTATATTGTCAGTATTGCTAGTAATAGCTCTGGCAATAACAATGATTCCTATGGCTGCATATGCTCAGGGATCAGAAACAGTTCTTGAATATCCAAATATCGATACAACTTTGGATTCAAGACCTGCTATTAATTATTCAGACTGGAATTATACTCCAGTACATGACTGTGAGGTTATCTATGGCAGAAGTATGGATGGCACTGAACATTACTTCTCCTTCTCAACCGATCAGGGAAGCAGCACAAGAACTGGTGTACAAATCCGCAAATCCGATGATTTAACAACATGGCAATATGTTGGACAGGCATTTAATGCTACTAAAGACGCTACAACCGGCGAAGTAACATCTAATTTCCCTGAGGGTGTAACACCTAATTTTAACAATAATAATCAGTTTACCGGTGTTACTTTTGACGATTTGAACAGAGGCACTAACTTCTGGGCTCCTATGGTATTCTATAATGAAGATGATGATTATTATTATCTTTATTATTGTTATTCAAGTTTTGGCAACAGAAATTCCAATCTTGGCTGTGCAAAGAGTAAATATCTCGACGGCGGCTGGGAAGATCAGGGTATAATGATTCAAACACGTACAGGCGACGGAAAAGGCTTTAACGCTATAGATCCTATGGTATTCCGTGATAAAGACCGCAATATTTGGATGGTATACGGTTCTTTCTTTAAAGGTATTTCCGTACTTCGTCTTAATAATGACGATCCTTCAAAACTTCTTGAACCAGGCACACATGGTAAATGTATTGCCCGCCGCGATCTGTTTGACTATGAAATAGATGATGGTACAAGATTTGGCCTGGAAGGCGCAACTATTAATTATATTCCTGAAACAGGTTATTATTATCTCTGCTTATCATACGATTTCCTTGGTAATACATATAACACAAGAATTGCCAGATCTAAAAATCCTGACGGGCCATATGAAGATTATAATGGCAATGGTATGATTTATCAGGAAGTTGATACAGAGCGTAAAAATGGTACAAAAATACTCAGTTCCTATTCATTTAATAATGACCCATATCAAGGATGGATGGGTACAGGACACTGTACATTCTTTAAAGCCCAGGATGGTCAATGGTATCTTGGACATAACAGCCGTCCAGGCGTAAGAACAGGACAACCATTTATGAATGTTCGTAAAATATTATGGACAAATGATGGATGGCCTATTGTATCACCTGAACTTTATGCTGGTGAAACAACAACCGCTCCAAAATCAGTTGACGATATAACAAAATCTACTGATGCATGTAATTGGGAAACAATAGTCTTTGAACCATCATACAAAGAAAAGGCTTTAGCAGTCGTTCATACTTTTAATTCTGACGGTACAATTGATAATGATGGATATTGGACTTATGATAATGGCGATGCAACTATCAGTTTTGACGGTATTACTGCAACCGGTAAAATGATTTATGGCTGGGATAATGAAAACTGGTGTGAAACCATAGTATTCAGCGGTATTACAGCTGACGGTGTATGCGTATGGGCAAAAAGAGGTATAACAACTGAAGAAGCTATAGAAAAAGATATAGCTGCTCTTCCAACTATAATACAAGACAATCAATACATCAGAAATAGCATAACCCTACCAACTCAAGGTACTTACGGCACTCCTATTTATTGGGATACAAGCGACCATACATATCTTGAATCTGACGGCACATTAGTAAAACGTCCGGCAGCAGGCGAAGATCCTGTAGATATAACTTTAACTGCAAACTGTGGCGGCAGCGTTGCCACATTTACAGTTACAATACAGCCTTATTCATATGAAGGCTTATTAGGTTATTATTCATTTGATGATCCTGATAATCTTATGAAAGATGATTCTGGAAATGGCAATGATCTTATTAATTTTGGTGCCGTAGCAGGTGAAGGTTTAATCGGTGGCGCTGCTGATTTAGCTGGCGGCACAGAATACATGAAACTACCAGACGGCCTTACAAAACAAGAAAACTTTACTTTTGCCTCATGGATTAAATTTGATGAAAACCGTACATGGGCAAGAATTCTTGATATAGGCGGCGGCGCTGGAAATAATTTATTCTTCTGCGGTAAAGATGGTACTGGTAAATATCGTATTACTTATACACCAGGTGGATTAATTGACTGGAGTATTACAGATGCATTGCCTGAAAATGAATGGCAACATGTAGCTTTTACAGTAGAGGGAAATCAAACTCTTAAAGTTTATCTTAATGGCGAACTTGTAGGCGAACGCTCAATTAATGGTTATCTCGATACAATAGATGGTCTTAACGCTTTCCTTGGCAAGAGCCAATATCCAGCCGATCCATATGTAGACGGTCAATATGATGAAGTTTATTTTTATTCAAAAGTTCTTTCCGATGAAGAAATAGCAGATCTCGCTAACCCAACATTAAAAACTTCTACTTTTGACGTTATTTGTGAAACATTCGACTATTGGCAAGATGTTACTAAAGTTATCGTTGATTTAGGCACAAACGTAGATGCTTCAGCTGTTGATAATGATACATTCAGCGTAAGCGCTATAAACAACGACAGCAACAGCGGCGTTGAAGTTTATAACGGCCCTCGTCCTGTAACAAACGCTTATGTATCTGATGAAAACGGCAATGCTGTTGATAACGGCAGATATGTAACTCTTGAACTTACTCACGGCGTATATCAGACAGACGATTATAACGATACTTCTCGTTATTCTATTGATGGCGCTGCAACTGGTTATTATCCAACATCCGCTAAGTTCTACAGCTTTGACATGAATTATACTGTAATTCAGGAAAAAGAAATTGAAGGTATTTCTGGTATACAAACTTATGTACAAGATGAAATCAAAGATGATCTTCTTGATCAATTTGCACTTGATACATTTACCGATACAGAAGATATCAGCGTAAACTATGCTTTCTATACTCCAGAAAATGCTCAGGACGGTAATAAACATCCTCTTATGATATGGTTCCATGGCATGGGTGAAGGCGGTACAGCTCTTGATGGTATCCAGCTTTATGCAAACCGTGCTGCAGCTTTTGCTGACAGTGAATTCCAGGATATTATGGATGGCGCTTATTTCCTCGCTCCACAGTCCCCTGACCGTTGGCCTGATAAAGGTTTCTCTGGTGTATCTAAATATACAGATACTATCTTCCAGCTTATCGATAAGCTCGTAGCAGAAAATCCTGATATCGATACAGACAGAATATACATAGGCGGCCTTTCTATGGGCGGTTATATGGCTTGGAATATGATCCGTGCTGATAAAGATTATTTTGCCGGCGCTATCATGTCCGCTGCTGCTTTCTGTCCAACTGAAGAAGAAGCTCAATTACTTAAAGACGTTCCTATGTGGATTGTATGTTCTTCTGAAGACGCTGTATGTACTCCACAAAACTATACAGAGAAATCATATAATATGATGGTTGCAGCAGGTGCTGAAAACATCCACTTCACTATGTATGGTCCTACAACTGAAGGCGATATCACTGGTCCATTTGTTTGGGATGGTGTTCGTTATTCTGGTCATGACGGCGGTTGGATCCCTGTATACAACAATGATCCTACTTATGTAGATGATAACGGCAATACTGTTACTATCTTTGAATGGTTATCTATGCAGGTTAAAAAGCCAGTTATTGAAATTACAACAGATAAACAAGCCTATTATCCAAATGAAGAAATTATTGTTACACTTACCTCTAATCAACCAATCAATGGCGCTGAATTCTTTAATGAATACGGCAGTCATATGGGAGCAGTTGCTATAGATGTTGTTGAATCAGATGGCGTTTATACTCTTAAATATGTTACAAGCATTGGTACAAAAGGTAATAGAACTATCTCTGTTAAAGATTATTATGGTAATGATCTTGGTAGTTTTAATGTTGTTATAACCAATGATATTGCTGAATCTGATGAAACTCCTGAAGTTATATCAGCTGAGGCTGATACCCGTGTTGCTTATGTTAATCAGAATTTCACTGTTACAGTAGTAACTAATAAAGGTGCTGCAAAAGTTGGTATCTATAATGAATATGGTTCTGATATAGGCAAGGCTTTAATTAATAAAGTTGTCGATGGCGATAATATCATATGGACTTTTAATATCAATGTAGGCAGCAAAGGTCTTCGTACATTTACTGTAAAAGCAGCAGATACTTTAGGACAATGGTCTGATAATAGTCAGCAATTTAAAGTGTCTATAGTTAAATAATTATAAAATTATTAATAAAGCCAATACCTAAATTAGGTATTGGCTTTATTTTTATAATTATATTATCAAATTACCCTAAATAATTAATATTTAAAAACCTTGCTACTAAATTTGCATTTATATCATCTTTTAGGCAATACTTATTATATCACCTATAGAACGGAGGGGCATTTCATTGCAGTTCAATAAGGTAGAAATTTGTGGTATTAATACAGCAAAATTAAAAGTGTTATCGGAAAGTGAAAAAATGCGTCTTTTAGCTCTCGCTCAAGCCGGAGATAAAAATGCCCGCGATCAATTAGTAAATGGTAATCTCAGACTTGTTTTAAGTGTAATACAACGCTTTACTCAACGAGGAGAAATGCTTGATGATCTTTTTCAAGTTGGTTGTATAGGCCTTATAAAAGCGATTGACCACTTTGACACCTCTCAGAATGTACGTTTTAGCACATACGCAGTTCCAATGAATACACTTAGTCGAAATTAATTTAATAATTTATAGTGTATATCAACATTGTTATCATTTATAACTATTCTTTCAACGCATTGATGCACAAGATTTTGTCTTTCCTGGATAGTCATATAATCCCATGCATCTTTAATATTAGAGATCATTTTTTTCGTTTCTATCATTTTATTAGTAATCGCTTTACGTTCCTGCTCTTTATTAATCTGTGTTTGTATATTTTTTAATTCTTCTTGATTTTCTTCAATTGTACTTAATAATAAATCATTGCTGCTTTGGGCATATAAATTATATAATCGTTTTATTTTATTAGAACAAGCATCATATTGTTGACGTAACAGGTCAATAGTATCAAATGTCTGTTCTATTTTTTTATTTTGATTTTGTTCTATAGACATTCTAAATAAATCTTTTACAACTGCATCTTCAACTTCATCTGCCCATATCTTTTCATTATCACAGTTAGGATCTTTTATTAAATAAGGCTTTGATTTCTGCTGTGAATAGCATACAAGTTTAACTCCGTATTTACCCCATTTTTGATATCTCATTTTTGCTCCGCATTTACCGCAATATACTAATCCAGTTAATAAATAATTTGAAGTTGCTATACGTTGAATAGAACGCTCCTTTATCATATCCATTGTTTTTTGATATGTTTCCAAGCTTATAATCGGTTCATGTTGGCCTAAATACTCTTCACCATTATAACATATATAACCAGCATTAGTTTTTCTTGTCAATATTTGCATAGCTAATCTGTCATACTTTAGTCCGACAATTTTAGCTATCCTATCTGTTGAATAACCTTGCAGATAAAGATCATAAACTTTTCTAACAGTTTCAGCATCTTTATTAGGAACTAAGACACCTTTATTTTTATCATAATCATATCCAAATGGTATTCTTCCTCCACCCATCCATAAACCACTTTTTACTCTTTCTTTCATACCCATTCTTGTTCGTTCACGGATAGTTTCTCGTTCAAGTTGTGCAAATGCAGACATAATTCCAAGCATAGCTCGTCCAATAGGAGTTGATGTATCCATATTTTCATTTAAAGATACAAAATCTGTATTATGCGGATTAAATACATCTTCTATTAAATATAATGTATCCTTTTGACTTCTTGATAACCTGTCAAGCTTATAAACAATAACATGGCTTATTTTGCCGGCTTTAACATCTTCTATAAGTCGCTGCATTTCTGGGCGTTCTATATTGCTTCCTGTAAAACCGCCGTCTATATAAAAATCATATTTTTTAATATTTTTACTTTTACAATAACCTTCAAGCATCTCTTTTTGTGCATCTACAGAATAACCTTCTTCAAACTGCGCATCAGTTGAAACACGTATATATAACGCAGCTGTTTTATTTATCATAACATCACCTCAAAAAAATAGAATAGAGATTTTGAGATATCTCTATTCTATCATATAGTTTTGTCGATTTCTACAATAATTAAATAGCAATATTTTCTGTCGAAATTATATTATTTTCTACCCTTTGTTTAACTCTATCTATAATTTCTATTATAGATTGTTTTTTTATAATAATATCTTTAATTTCTGTTTCTTTTATATATTTTCCATTCATATAACGATTTACTACCGTTATTGCTCACTCCCTTCTAATTAGGAGTATTGGAAATATTATTATTTTTAATCATTTTATTACATTAATTTATTAATACTATATTAATATAAATTATACATCTTAAAATTTAGTGGTTATAATTAATACATAACAAGATAAATATTTTTCCTTTTATATTCATATCAAAACTGCCGTCTAAATCCACCAAGGGGGCGCCTGCGTACAACCATATTTCATATGGTTGTTTTATGCAAAATAATTTACACTGTTAATATGCTGCTCTTAAGATAATATTTATTATGTGTATTTTAGCCACATATATTTTATCAGCAATTATTTTGCATCTTGGCGCATCTTTCTAGATGCGCCTCGCAGGCGCCCCTTTTTTTCGCAAACGGTATTTTCATCTTTTATATATTTCGTTTTGTGTTATACGTAATCTTCTTATAAACACAAAGAAATTATAAATAATAAAATATTTCTAAAAAACATGTCAATTATACCAAATAACTTTTTAGCCAAATCTTTGCTAAAGATATGCTATAATTCTGACGAATAAAGTCGAAGGAGAAATTTAATGAGAAAAAGATCGGCATATATTAAAAATATTGCTATAACTTTAGGTATTTTATGCTTGTCTTTTGCTATAGGCTTACTTTTACAGACTATATTCAATGTACAGGCTACAATACCAACTGTCTTTGTTTTTGCTGTTTTTTTAGTGTCATTATTAACCGATGGTTATGTTTATGGCATAATCGCAGCTTTTATAATTACGATAATTGTTAATTATGCATTTACTGTTCCTTATTTTAAAATTAATTTCACCATCCCTGAAAATATTTTTTCTGCATTGATTATGGTTAGCATTGCACTGGTTACAAGCACATTAACTGCTAAAATAAAATATCAGGATACAATCAGGGTAGAAAGTGAAAAGGAAAGAATGCGAGCTAATCTTCTTCGTGCAATATCACATGACCTGCGTACTCCTCTTACTACTATCTATGGCTCAAGCTCGGCAATTCTTGAAAATTATGATAGTTTTTCAGAAGAACAAAAAATACAAATGATACAAGGTATTAAAGAAGATTCTGAATGGCTTGTTCATATGGTGGAAAATCTTTTATCAATTACTAAAATTGACAGTGGAAATGTAAAAATCATAAAAACACCAATCGCACTTGATGAATTAATTGATTCTGTACTGCAAAAATTCAAAAAAAGATATCCATATCAAAAAATTGATCTGGATATACCGGATAATGTTGTAGTTATCCCGATGGATCCGTTGCTTATAGAGCAGGTAATCATAAATATACTTGAAAATTCAGTACAGCATGCAAAAGGTATGACACGTCTTTCACTTAGGGTTTTTACTATGGCCAACTTAGCGATATTTGAAATTTCTGATAATGGATGCGGTATTGATAAAGAACGTATTGATAAATTATTTTCTGAATATTCTGTTTCTGACGAACATCAAGCTGATAGTAAAAGAAGTAATGCTGGAATAGGTTTATCCGTATGCGCTACTATAATAAAAGCACATGGTGGTGAAATCTATGCTGGAAATGTAAAAAACGGAGGTACGGTTATCCGATTTTCATTGCATATGGAGGAAACCGATGATGAATAACAATAAATATAAAATTCTCGTAGTAGAAGATGAAGATAATATCTGTAAATTTATATCTGCACTTCTTGAAGCCAATGGTTATCAGGCTATTATAGCAAAAACATGCCTAATGGCACAAAGTATGTTTTCTTCATATATTCCTGATCTCATTATATTAGATTTAGGGCTTCCTGATATGGATGGAATGAACTTTTTAAATTATGTAAGAGAAACCTCTCTTACTCCTATTATTGTACTTTCAGCACGATCTGATGAATCGGATAAAGTAAACGCTTTAGATTCTGGCGCTAACGACTATGTTACTAAGCCGTTCAGTACGGCAGAACTACTTGCCAGGGTACGATCATCATTGCGTAACAGCCGTCATAGTGCTGATGACGGACATTTCCCTGGGAGAAAATTTTTATTGGGTGGACTTGTAATTGATTATGATGCAAGAAGGGTATTTTTGCAAAATGTTGAAGTTAAATTAACACAGACTGAATATAACATAGTAGCTCTTTTATCTGAACATTGCGGTAAAGTTATGACCTATTCGTCTATTATAAAAACTATTTGGGGACATCCAGATGGCGGCAGTATAAAAAAACTTCAGGTTAATATGGCAAATATCAGAAAAAAACTTCGGGATAAGCCCGGCGGTAGTAATTATATTATTAATGAATTGGGCGTTGGATACCGAATGAATAATGAAGAAAGTGATTAAAATATGTCTAAAATATTTAAAAAATTGTCAGCTGGACGCATTATTGCTCTTGGATTTGCGCTTGTCATTTTAATTGGTTCTGTACTTTTAATACTACCATGTAGTGTACAAGATGGCGTAGAGCTCGACTATATTGATTCATTATACACCTCAACCAGTGCGGTTTGCGTAACCGGTCTTATTGCTGTTGATGCTGGCGATACCTTTACTCCACTAGGACAATTCTTTTTAGGTATGCTTATTCAAGTAGGCGGTTTAGGCGTCACTACAGTAGGTGTTGGTATTATCCTTGCAGTAGGAAAACGTGTCAATCTAAAAAGCCGTAATCTTGTCAGAGAAGCTACAAATTTTGGTACAGGTAAAGGTATTGTTTTATTTGTACGTGATATTTTTATTACTACATTAATATTTGAACTTTTTGGAGCGCTATTGAGCTTTACAGTCTTTGTTCAGGATTATCCGCCTTTACGTGCAGCTGGGATTAGTTTATTCCATTCAGTAGCTGCTTTTAATAACTCCGGTTTTGATATACTAGGGAATTTACAGAATCTTATTCCTTACCGTGATAATATTATGCTAAATCTTGTTACATGTGGCCTTATATTTTTTGGTGGAATCGGATTTCTTGTAATTCGTGAGCTTTGGACAAAGCGGTTAAATTGGAAAAAATTATCTATGCATGCTAAAACTGTATTATCTGTCAGCGGCGTATTAATAGTTTTAGGTACAATTTTAATTAAACTCAGTGAAGATGTAACCTGGCTAGGCGCTTTCTTCCACAGTATTTCTGCAAGAACAGCTGGTTTTTCTACCTATCCACTTGGTACATTTTCAAATGCTGGTTTATTAGTACTTGTCGTGCTTATGTTTATCGGAGCATCACCTGGATCAACTGGCGGTGGTATTAAAACAAGTACATTTCTTGTATTGATTCAGGGTATTAAATCGGCTGCAACTAATAAATCGGAAAAAGCCTTCCGTTATGCTATTCCCAAAGAAACATTCCGCAAAGCAACAGTTATTACCTTGCTCTCTGTAGGCGTTGTACTTACTGGTACATATTTAATGGTGCTCATGGAACCTGATATCTCATTTATGGATGCACTTTTTGAAATAACCAGTGCATTTGGAACCGTTGGGCTTTCTACAGGTATTACACCTGGTCTAACTATTGGTAGTAAATTGCTATCAATTGCAGTTATGTTTATCGGACGCCTTGGTCCATTGACTATTGCTTCACTCTGGTACTTTACCGGCGGTGAACGTGTTAAATATCCGGAAGGAAATATTGCTATAGGATAAACTTGGAGGAAATTATGTTTCACAAATCAAAGCACGATAAAATGATATATGGAATTATTGGACTTGGGCGTTTTGGATCTGCACTTGCATGGGAACTTGCTTCTGCCGGTTCAGAACTTATCGTAATAGATAAAGATGAAGAAAAAGTTCGTGAACTTCGCGAAGTAACAGAAAATGCTTATGTAGTAAAAAGCCTTGATAAAAAATCCTTGCTTGATACTGGGATACAAAATTGTGATGCAGTTATCGTATGTATAGGCGAACAAATTGGTACATCTATTCTTACCACTCTAAATTTAGTTGGAATAGGAGTTACAACTGTAATCGCAAAGGCAAATAGTGCGGAACATGGAGAAATTCTAGCAAAACTTGGTGCAGAAGTCGTATACCCTGAAAGAGATATGGCTCTGCGTCTTGCAAGCCGTCTTGAAACTGCTCGAGTTCTAGACTTTATCCAGCTTAGCGAAAGAATTAATATTTCTAAAATTCTTATTCCTGATCAGGCTATCGGAAAAACTGTACTTGAATTGAATTTACGTTCGCGTTTTGGTTTAAATATCATTGCTATAGAAAATAAAGGCTCGGTTATCGAAGTAGTTAAGCCGGATTATGTATTTCGTGAAAGAGATATCCTGTATCTCACAGGCAGTAAAGAAGGAATATTAAAATTTTATAAGTGGTTAGACGCTTAAGTGATAAATATTCACACCATATTGTCATTAAAAATGATATAATAGTAAATGTTGTAATTTTAGACTTTTTACAACATTTTTACTTTAATTTTGCATTTAATTTACCTATCTTGCGTGATATCCATTGAGAGAATTGTCTTATTGCTTAATTTTTTTGCGGACAATCATATTTTAAAAATCCAATCCCGTTGGAGGAACAAATATGGATTTATCTTTTCAATATTTTTGGGGACAGCTCACATCCAATCCACTATTATTTTTAGCGGTATTGCTCACACTTGGCGTAATCCTAGTAAACGGTTGGACAGATGCTCCAAACGCAATTGCAACATGTGTCGTAACACGTTGTATGTCAGCTCGTGCAGCTATATTAATGGCAGCTGTATTTAATTTCTTTGGTGTTTTTATCATGAGTATGATAAATGCTACTGTCGCTGAAACCATCACAAAGATGGTTGATTTTGGTTCCAATTCGCATGAAGCTATTGTTGCGCTGAGTGCAGCGCTATTTGCTATTGTAGTATGGGCAACGCTTGCCTGGTATTTTGGTATTCCAACAAGCGAAAGCCATGCTCTGATTGCAGGGCTTACCGGCGGTGCTATTGCAATACATGGCGGTTTGGACGGCGTCAATGGAAGCGAATGGGTTAAAGTTCTGTATGGTCTGGTTATTTCAGTACTTTTAGGTTTTGCTCTCGGATGGATTGTATGTAAATTAGTAATTATGATATTTCGGCGTGTACATAGACAAAAAACAGAAAAAATATTTAAATATGCACAAATTTTTGGAGCGGCCAGCATGAGCTTTATGCACGGAGCGCAGGATGGGCAAAAATTCATGGGTGTTATATTGCTAAGTATGTTTCTTGTCAATGGGCAAAGTACAGAAACTGCTGTAAAAATGCCTATATGGTTAATGCTCCTTTGTTCAATTGTTATGGCTCTTGGAACATCTATAGGCGGAAAAAAGATTATAAAATCCGTCGGTATGGATATGGTAAAGCTTGAAAAGTATCAAGGATTTTCCGCTGATATTGCAGCCTCTATTTCTCTTTTAATCAGTTCAGTATTCGGTATTCCTGTATCTACTACACATGCTAAAACAACGGCAATTATGGGCGTTGGAGCTGTTAGGCGGCTATCTGCTATCAACTTTTCAGTAGTTAAAGAAATGTGCCTAACCTGGATATTAACATTTCCTGGTTGCGGCTTAATCGGATTTCTTATGGCAAAACTCTTTATGTTGATTTTTTAAATACTGATGGATTATGAAAGGATGCATATAATATGATGAGCAAAGCAGACCGGTTTTATTTTGATAATTTTGTACAGGCTGCAGAAGTATCCTGTCAAGCAGCAAATTATCTGGTTTCATGCCTTACTGATTATCACCCAGAAAATATTCGTCAAATGCTTGATACTATGCATGAATATGAACACACAGGCGATGATAAAAAACATGAAATGCTAGCGGCGCTTGCAAAAGCATTTGTAACGCCTGTTGACCGTGAAGATTTAGATTTAATCAGTCAAAATATTGATGATGTTACCGACCGTATTGAAGAAGTTATGCAGCGTATTTATGTTGATAAGATTCAATATGTTATCCCAGATGCAGTTAAATTTGCAAAAAAACTTGTTGAATGCTGTACTATGATGAAAAATATGCTGTCTGAATTTATGAATTTTAAAAAACCGGAAAAACTTCATAAAATGATCGTTGCACTTAACCATCTTGAAGAAGAATGTGACTGGTTGTATCTCCAAGCAACACTTCATGTTCAGGAACAATTTGATGATGTATTAGAAATTATATTTTGGCGCGAGATATTTGATAAAATGGAAAATTGCGCTGATGCATGCGAACATGTTGGTGACTGTGTAGATACAGTTGTTATGAAAAACACCTAAACGGATGGTGAAAATATAATATGAATCGATACAGTAAAGCAGGAATTGCTCAATTATTTATATGGCTACTAGAAGGGATTGTCGTTGGATTTGGAGCTATTTTGCCTGGAATCAGCGGCGGAACTTTATGTGTAGCCTTTGGAATGTATAGACCGCTTATCGAAACGCTTTCGCATATAAAAACAGGATTAAAAAAATATTGGCTGATGCTGTTAATCTTTATAATAGGCATTGGCGTTGGTTTTCTTGGTTTATCTGGAGTAGCAGGCTGGCTGATGGAAAAAAATCTTACACTTGTAACCTGTACTTTTATCGGATTTATTATTGGTACAATTCCTGAATTATGGCATGATGCTGGTGAAAAAGGCAGATCCGGCGCTTGCTATACAACTGGAATTGCTTGTTTTTTGGTCATGCTCATTATACTTATACTGCTGAGAACCCAGCCGATTATTACTATTGAACCTAATTTTGCCGGTTTTTTATTATGTGGTGTTTTATGGGGATTGAGCTTTATTGTACCAGGATTAAGTTCCTCATCACTACTTCTATTTTTTGGTCTTTATAAACCCATGCTTGCAGGAATTTCAAGACTAAATTTTGGCGTCCTTATACCAATGGCAATAGGTATGGGATTATGTATTCTGTTGTTATCTAAAATAATGGGTATTGCTTATAAGAAATATTATTCTATTGTATCACATGGAGTTATCGGTATTGTTATAGCTACTACAGTTATGTTATTCCCTACTATACCTAAAACTACATGGGAAATAATCGCGTATTTTGTTTGTATTATTGCAGGGGCTGCAGTATCTTTTGGTTTTACCCGCCTTTGCAGTATGATAAAAGAAAGAACATCCAATTAAAGTTATTTAATAATTTAAATTATATAAATTTTGCGTCAGAGTTATCTATCTTAAATTACAATATGATAGATAATTCTGACGCTGTTTTTTTTATTAATCTTTAATATAATATATTACCAAAAAATAATGATATTCTTTTTGCATTTTAATAAACTATTTTATTTTGATAAGTTTTCTTTTAATCTTTCTAAAAATAATTCCGCAGCAGAAGAAAAAACCTGATATTTTTTCCAGATAATATTTAATCCAGATTCCAATTTAGGTTTTAACGGTCTAAAACAAAGATTACTATTTTCCGCAGTATTTGTCAGCTTATCAATTGTTACTGCATATCCGATTCCTACATCTACCATAATAGCTGCATTATACACAAGATTATATGTTGTTACAACATTTAGTTTTTCAAAATCTTCACCAAACCAATCGGCAAATTCATTTCTTGTTTGTTGAGGCGATATAACCTGTCTGGAAAAAATTAGAGGAACATCTAATAAATCGCTTTTTTCTATAAAATCTTTCTTAGAAAGTGGACTATCCTTTCGCATAATAACTCCCCATGTATCTTTTGCAGGCAAATTAATAAAATCATATTTTGAAATATCAGCCGGCTGTATTAAAATACCAAAATCTAATAGTCCTTTATCCAGACGTTCTGTTACATCTTGAGCATTTCCGCTATATAAATGATAATGTATACCAGGATAGCTTTCACGTAGTTCTTTTAATATTTCTGCAATTTGCCGGATTGCCTGCGTCTCTCCTCCGCCGATATAAATATCCCCGCTTACTGTATTTTCCATTGACATAAATTCTGCTTCAGTTTTATCCACCATAGAAATAATTTCTTCCGCTCGTTTTCTAAGCAGCATTCCCTCAGGAGTAAGGACTACATGATGGCTTTTCCTAATCAGCAGCTTTTGTCCTAATTCATCCTCTAAATCTCTAATCTGCCTTGATAGTGTTGGTTGTGTTAAATGCAGAAGGTTAGCTGCTCCGGTAATATTTCTTTCTCTTGCAACTGCAAGAAAATAGCGAAGTACTCTAATTTCCATTTTTTCATCTCCTCTCTTTTATTTTTATTATATTTCCTAGTAAAATGCCTGTCAAGCATATCATATAATAAAAACAAGGTATTTGCTATCTTATTATTAATAGATTATAATAAAAGCAACAAGGAAGTGATTCTGGATGGAAATAATAAAAGATGATCATATTTTTAAAATACGAAGGAATCTTACAGATGCTGGATGTGATAAACATTTAATAGAACAATTCCTTAAATTGGAACAAAAACAAAAACGTAAAGAACAATACCAGTTATTGTCTCGTTATAGAGGCTATCTTTTAGAAAGACTTCATCAGGAACAATATAAAATTGATTGTCTTGATCATATGGTTTACTCCATGCAGAAAGAGGATAATATATAGTTGGAGGTTTTTGATATGCAGGAAAAATTGGTTTTAACACAAGAATGGGATAAAATATTTCCAAAAAGCGATAAGGTTAATCATCGTAAAGTAACCTTTCATAACCGCTATGGTATTACACTTGCAGCAGATCTTTATGAACCTAAAGATGCACAAGGTAAGCTGGCTGCTATTGCTGTAAGCGGACCTTTTGGCGCTGTAAAAGAACAAGCTTCTGGTCTTTATGCACAAACTATGGCAGAGAGAGGTTTTCTAACCATTGCTTTTGACCCATCTTTTACTGGTGAAAGCGGCGGCACTCCCCGTTATATGGCTTCTCCGGATATTAATACTGAAGATTTTCAGGCAGCAGTTGATTTTCTTTCTGTACAAGATAATGTTGATCCGGAAAAAATCGGTATTATCGGTATCTGTGGATGGGGCGGCATGGCACTAAACACAGCCGCTATTGATACAAGAATTAAAGCAACTGTTACTTCTACCATGTATGACATGACACGTGTGAATGCAAATGGATATTTTGATGCTGAAGATAGTGAACAAGCTCGTTATGAAAAACGTAAAGCTCTAAATGCTCAGAGAATTGAAGATTATAAGAATGGCAACTATACTTTGGGCGGAGGCGTAGTTGATCCACTCCCAGAAGATGCACCATTTTTTGTTAAAGATTATCATGACTATTATAAAACTAATCGAGGATATCATCCGCGCTCACTAAATTCCAATGGCGGTTGGAATGTTATAGGATGTATGTCTTTTATGAATCAACCAATTCTTCAATATAGCAATGAAATCCGCAGTGCAGTGTTGGTCATCCACGGAGAAAAAGCTCACTCCTGTTACTTTAGTAAAGATGCTTTTGCAAATATGGTAAAAGATAATCCTTACACTGACAATAAAGAGCTATTAATTATTCCGGATGCAGTGCATACCGATCTATATGATAGAGTAGATATTATTCCATTTGATAAAATAACAGAATTTTTCCAAAAAGCTATGAAATAAACATAATTAGATAATTAATAAATAATTATCCCGCAGTCAGTCAAAATAATTAGCAGGTATTCAATAATAGGAGAAAAATCTCCTATTATTGAATACCTGCTATAATTTTTATATAGTTATAAAAATAGCTCTATTTTTGTAAATTATTATGTTTTAATAAGCTTCCAATAAAATATGATACTGAATAATATTTTCAGATAAACTTGTATCTCACTATGCACATATTATAATATAAGTTTAATAGGCAACTAAAACTAACTAAAAATGTATGTTATAGTTGGTTGAAACATTGAAAATACAGAGTAAAATAAAAATAATGAGGTGTATGAAAAAAATGAGTAATCTGAAATATAATGAAAATAATCTTGCATATAATCTTTCTATTTTACGAAAATTAAAACATTTATCACAGGAAAATGTTGCAGAACAAATCGGTGTAACTCGTCAAGCTGTTGCAAAATGGGAGACAGGAGAAAGTACTCCTGATATTGTTCATTGTGATGCATTAGCGTCCCTTTATGAAGTTTCATTAGATGATCTTATTCACTTTGATCAAAAGAAAGAAGGAGTTGTATCAGTACCTCCAAAAGGAAAACATTTATTTGGAACAGTACAGGTTGGTGAAAGAGGCCAAATAGTAATACCTAAAAAAGCACGAGATATATTGGGTATAAAACATGGTGATACATTAGTTGTATTAGGCGACTCAAATCCTGGGACCACAGGTATTGCTCTTATGCCGAGCGACATTTTCCTTAATATGGCTAATTGGGCATTGGATGCTGTTTATCGAAAGGACAATGATGAATGAATATTTTGACAGTTAAAAATCTTTCTAAAGAATATCCTAAATTTACATTACAAAATGTTTCCTTTTCTGTTCAACAAGGACGTATCATGGGACTGATTGGCAGAAATGGAGCCGGTAAAACTACTACATTAAAATCTATATTGAATTTGGTATGCCCGCAAAGCGGAACAATTACTATTTGCGGTAAAAGTTTTCCAAAAGAAGAAATTGCTTGTAAACAGGAAATCGGTGTAGTTTTTGGGGGGATAAACTTTTATCAACATAAAAAATTAAAAGATATTACCATTGTAACCCGCCGATTTTATGAAAAATGGGATGAAGATGCTTATAAACATTATATAAAAGAATTTGAACTTGATCCTCAAAAACAGGTTAAACAGCTTTCATCAGGTATGAGAGTGAAATATATGATTGCTTTAGCGTTATCACATAATGCAAGACTTTTAATCATGGATGAACCAACCAGTGGACTAGATCCTGTATCTCGTGATGATTTACTAGAATTATTTAAACAGCTTGTCAAAAATGGCGAGCGAAGTATTTTGTTTTCCACTCATATTACATCTGATTTAGACAAATGTGCAGATGATATCACATATATCAAAAATGGAATAGTACTTGCAAGTGCAGTAAAATCTGATTTTATACATTCTTTTCAACATTTAAAAAATCCAGAAGATATAAGAGATTTAAATTTAGAAGAAATTATGCTGAGAGTTGAAAGGAGAGATTATAATGTTTAATCTACTTTATAAAGAACTACGTCTTGCAGCTCATCCAACATTATATTTTTTTATATTTTTAGGATTT